>NCBI01000010.1:0-72500 GCA_002255365.1 Chromatiales bacterium 21-64-14 | reverse complement strand
CAGGTGCAGATCTGGCGCAGTAGGATCGAAACCGGCCTTGACCCGAAGGGGCCGGCCGCGCGCGAGCCGTTCTTCCAGTTCCCGTTCCGGCAGGATCTCATCGGACCCACGCCGGATCTGTTCCAGGCCCTCCGGTACCGTGGTCATCGTACCCCACCTCGCTCGGCTCCCGGCCCCGCGCCGGTTTCGCCATCCCCATTCAAGAAACCGCCCCCCTGCACGCAATAGGGGACGGGGCCTGGGCACGTCACCGGGTAATTGACACCCGCCCGAACCCCGGGCTATGTTAACAGAATTATCCAAGCAAATTCCGTGGATTACAGGCCTCTGATCGATCAGCAAATCAAACCGCGGGCACCCCAGTGGAAGGTTCTCCGACGCCAGTCTGGGAAAATCCGCTGGTGGCTGCCCGCCGTAGTGGGGGTGGTCCTGGTGGGCGGCCTAGTCCTGTCTACCTCTCACGATCTGGCGGCACCTCACCGCGCCCGCCCCGCAGCCGCATCCACGCCCGCGGCACGCGCCATCCGGGCCCTGCCGCTGCCGGCCGCAGTGCCTCAATCGGTCGTCACGTCGGCCGCGCTTTCCGCGCGCGTGCAAACGCCCTCCACCGTGGTCCGGGTCCGCCCCGGTGATAACTTGGCCGCCATCTTCCAACGGGTAGGTGTAAGTCCGCAACAACTCCATGCGATCCTGAGTCTCGGGCCGGACACCGCCGCCCTGCGCCGGATCTACCCGGGCCACACGTTGAAGTTCGTGCTTGACGGGCCGCGCCTGCAATCCCTCGAATACGTGTTCAACCCTACGCGCAGCCTGCTGGTGCGGCGCGGCCCGGCCGGGTATACGGCCCAAATGATGGAACAGATGCCGGAGGTGCGTGTTGCCCACGCGACTGGCGTCATTCGCGACTCGCTCTTCGTCGCCGGACAGAAAGCGGGGCTGTCCGACAACCTGATCATGGAGCTTGCCCATATCTTCGGCTGGGACGTGGACTTCGCCTTGGACATCCGCGATGGAGACCACTTCGCCGTGGTCTACGAACAGCGCTATCTGAAGGGACGCCGGCTGAGCGACGGCGAGATCCTTGCCGCCGAATTCGTGAACCGCGGCCGCGTCTATCGAGCGGTGCGCTATACCGACGCGCGGCGACGCACCGATTATTTCGCGCCTGATGGCAGGAACATGCGCAAGGCGTTCATCCGTACCCCAGTGTCCTTCACGCGCATCAGTTCGCGCTTCAGCCTGCACCGAAGCCATCCGATCCTGCATCGGACACGCCGCCATGTGGGCGTGGATTATGCGGCCCCGGTCGGGACACCCATCCACGCCACCGGCGCAGGCAAGGTGGTGCTGGCTAGCCGCAAGAACGGCTATGGACGCACGGTGATCCTTCAGCACGGCCACGGCTATTCCACCCTCTACGCCCATCTGTCGCGTTTCGCGCGGGGTCTGCGCAGCGGCGCCCGGATACGTCAGGGTCAGGTAATCGGCTACGTGGGGATGTCAGGTCTGGCCACCGGCCCCCACCTGCACTACGAATTCCGCATCCACGGCGTACACCACGACCCATTGAATGTGCGCCTGCCCGACGCACAACCCATCAACGCCCGGTACCGCGCCGACTTCCAGGCCAAGGCGCGCCCGTTGCTGGCCCAGCTCGCGGTCCTGGAACGCACTCAGGTGGCGCTGGGGGACTAGGCGGCCGCTGTCACGCCTGTCTTGCCACCGGCGCCGCCCGTAGTACCGTCCCGCCGCGTCGTAACGGCTCAGCATTCACTAGACCCAAACCGACGGCGGGAAGACCAGGAGGGAACTACCTATGCCCGAGCTTTACATCGGCCTGATGTCCGGCACCAGCATGGACGCGGTGGACGCCGCCCTCGTGGACCTGGAACACGCACCGACTCTTGTGGCAACTCATAGCGAGCCGATCTCCGAGTCTTTACGCCAGGATCTGCGCGCCCTGGCCCAGGGGGAGTTCCCCAACGAGTTGGAGCACAGCGGACGCCTCGACGTGCACCTCGCTGAGCGTTTCGCCGCCACTGCCCTCGCAGTGGTCAAAGCCGCGGGCCGCACCCCGGATGAGATCCGCGCCATCGGCAGCCACGGCCAGACCGTGCGCCACCGGCCCGCCGGGCCCTACCCCTTCTCCCTCCAGATCGGCGACCCCAACGTGATCGCGGAGCGCACCGGAATCACCACCGTGGCGGACTTCCGGCGACGCGACCTCGCAGCCGGGGGCCAGGGCGCCCCCTTGGTGCCGGCGTTCCACAATCTGGTCTTCCGTAGCCCCGAGGAAGACCGGGTGGTGCTCAACCTGGGGGGTATCGCCAATATCACGCACCTGCCCCAGAATCCCGCGGCGCCGGTGATCGGCTTCGATACTGGACCGGGCAACGTGCTCATGGACGCATGGTGCGCCCGCCACGTGGGGGACCCCTACGATGACGGCGGAGAATGGGCGGGGACAGGGCGGGTCTGCCCAGGGCTCCTCATGGCATTACTCGCGGATCCCTATTTCGCACAGCCCGCGCCGAAAAGCACCGGCCGGGAGCACTTTCACATGGCATGGCTGGAACAGGCCTTGGCTACCCAGCCGGAACCACTCCGCGCCGAAGACGTGCAGGCGACGCTGGCGGAACTCACTGCGGTCTCCGTAACACGCGCCGTGCACCAGCACGCCCCGGAACCCCAGCGCCTGCTGGTGTGCGGAGGGGGCGCCGCCAACCGCGGACTGCTGGCACGCATCCAACGCCATGCGCGCGGTTGCGCCGTGGAATCCACGGCCGCCTGGGGGCTGGATCCCAAGTGGGTGGAGGCCACCGCCTTCGCATGGCTGGCATATCAGACCCTGCGCGCGGCACCCGGCAATCTCCCTTCGGTCACCGGCGCGCAGCGGCCCGTGGTCCTGGGAGGGATCTATGTCCGCGGGTAAATATGGTGCCATGGCATCACCCAACGGGGATGCCGTGGCACTGCACGGCGGAACCCGCCGACACTGATACTGTGAGAGGCCGGGTCCCCAGGGCGGCGACGCCCGGGGTTATCGGGACCGGAGCCCGGGGCTGCGGGGAGCCGGCGTTGCCGGCCACGGGGAGGGGGGACGTCCGCGACGCCCGGTCAGCGGCGCTTGGTCATGGGCACGTAGGGCCGCACACCCTCGCCGGCATAAACCTGGGTCGGGCGGAAGATACGGTTGTCCGACAATTGCTCGCGCCAATGGGCTAGCCAGCCGGCGCAGCGGGCGACGGCAAAGACCGCGGTGAACTGATCCGCAGGAATGCCCATCTCCGTGTATAGAATTCCGGAATAGAAATCCACATTGGGATACACCCCTTTCGCAGCCAGGGGTTCTTCCGCGGCGGCCTCCAAGGCGCGGGCCGTCTCGAACAGGGGGCTGATCCTACCACCCCGATATTCCACCAGACGCTCCATCAATTTCTGCAGGAAGATGGCGCGCGGGTCTTTTACCTTGTATTCCCGATGACCGAAACCCCAAATCTTCTCTTTGGCCGCGAGCTTCTTCTGCAGCCAAGCCTTGGCGGCACCGGGACTGCCGATCTGGGCCAGCATCTCCACCACCCGCGCGTTCGCACCCCCGTGCAAAGGCCCCGCCAAGGTACCGATCGCGGCCGCGATCACCAGATAGGGACTAGCGAGTGTGGAACCCGCTACCAACGCCGCGAAAGTGGAGGCGTTGATGGTGTGTTCCGCATGGAGTATCAAGCAGGCGTCCATCATCCGCACGTCGAACGGGTCGGGATCCCGTCCCATGAGCATGTACAAGAAATTCTCCGCGTAGGTCAGATCGGTGCGCGGCGCCACCGGATCGTAACCGTTGCGGATGTGCTCCCACATGGCAACCAGGGTCGCCATGCGGGCCAGGAGCTTCACCGACATGTTGTGGATGTAGTTGAGGTCCGCGCAGCGATCGCTGCCGGTGAGGCACTCGTCCCCCGGGTAGAACATTCCCAGGCTTGCTACCGCGGTTTGGAGCATCTCCATGGGATGCCCGGTGGGCGGGAGGTATTTCATGATCTCCCGGATGTTGTACTTGACGCGGCGGTTCTGGCGCAGGTCCTCATCGAAACGGGCGAGCTCATGGGCGGTCGGCAGGCGGCCATCCAGCAGGAGCAGCGCCGATTCCTCAAAGCTGCTGTGTTCGGCCAGATCCTCGATCCGGTAACCGCGGTAGGTGAGGATCCCCTTCTTGCCGTCCAGAAAGGAGATGTTGGACTGGGTGGCGGGAACGCCCTCCAACCCGGGCAGGTACTCGCTCATGAGCATCCCTCGCGTGGATACGGCAGTCCTTTAGCATACCAAAAAGAACGGGGGAGGCAGCTGCCTCCCCCGTTTCCATCCGACCGTGGGGCCAGGGACAGACCGCGACTCAAACCGAGAACGAGGACCCGCAGCCGCAGGTCGTGGTGGCGTTCGGATTGCGGATCACGAACTGGGCACCCTCCAGACCTTCGCTGTAGTCGATCTCCGCGCCTGCCAGATACTGGTAGCTCATCGGATCCACCAGGAGGGTAACACCACCCTTTTCCACCACGGTGTCCCCGTCCTGGATATTCTCATCGAAGGTGAACCCGTACTGAAAACCGGAACACCCCCCGCCGGTGATGAACACCCGTAGCTTGAGGTTGGGGTTCTCCTCCTGGGACATCAGTTCCTTCACCTTGTGCGCCGCGTTGTCACTGAAGTTCAGCGGACTGGGCACTTCCGTTTCCGGCGTGTTCATGGGTGTGCTCATCGTGAGGGTCTCCGCGCTGGTCGCATCGCGCTGCACAGAATGGGTTGCGTCTGCCAGCACCGCTGGCCCGCCCCCGGGATCCAATAATACCTGCGCCCACTATAGGATACCCGAGTATTATCGTCAACTATTGGCCCGGGCCACTGGCCCGGCGGGTTCATCGTCCACGTCGCCCCCACCCTTGTCCAGCGCGACGGCCGCGGGTTTGGCCCCGTCAACCCGATGCACCAGCTTGCCGTTCACCGCCGCGCCTACCGCCATCTCGATGAGGTTGTAGTAGACGTTCCCGGTCACCCGGGCATGCGCCGCCAATTCGACACGGTCGGCCGCATGCACATCGCCGTTTACCCGGCCATCCAGGATTACGGTGGGCACGCGTACCTCGCCCTCGATGCAACCCCCTTCGCTGAGGGTCAACACTGCGTCGCTGCCTGACTCCGCGACCACGTTGCCCTTGACGGTGCCATCCACATGAAGCCCACCGCTAAACCGCACGTCTCCGTGGACCTCGGTCCGCTGGCCCACCAGGGTATCGATCCGGGCCCGGCTCCGACGCTTGCCGCTGTTCATACCCCACATCGCTGCGCTCCTCGGCCGTACCCGGCCACTGAAAGGTCTTTTCGATGACCCCGCGGGTGGGAGTCTCTACCCGCACCCGCACCAAGACGCTGCGCGGTGTAAACCTCGGGGGCAACCGCAATCGGCCCTGCAGGCGCTGAAAATATTTGAACCGGAATACGAGCGTCGGGGCCTTGCGGTCC
This sequence comes from Chromatiales bacterium 21-64-14, assembly GCA_002255365.1. Classification (NCBI taxonomy): domain Bacteria; kingdom Pseudomonadati; phylum Pseudomonadota; class Gammaproteobacteria; order Chromatiales; species Chromatiales bacterium 21-64-14. The sequence continues at coordinate 66,986 of NCBI01000010.1, read as the reverse complement.
ACCTCCAGATCCTTGAGGCTCAAGCGCCCCGGCGTACCGCCTTGGCGCCCATCCACTTCCAGTGTCACCCCGCCCTGTGCCCACTGGTCGCGCTTCAGCACTTGGCTGAGGACCAGCTGATACCGGTAGATGCTCGGGTCACCCGTCCGGGAGACCATCAAGCTCTGGATCCGCAGTCCCACCTTCCCCGCCCGTGGACCCACCACGGTGCGGTAGAACGCCAAGTCCTGCTTCAGTTCCAGCACCTGGTCCTGCAATCCCTTAAGAGAACCTTTGACCTCGTCATAGGCCTCCCGGTCTACCTGCCGGGAGCGCTGGGCCATGGCCAGTTGTTCCCGCAAAACGTCGTTGTCCTTTTGGAGTTGCAAGATGCGTTCCAATGACTGCGCACGCTCCTGGCGAGCCGTAGCACCGTCAAAACCCGCCCGGAGCCGTCCATAGTCGAATAGCGCCCAACCCGTCCCCGCTAAGGCCAGCACCAGCACCGCTGCCACCACCACCCGGATTCGGCGCGACGGCCGGAAGGACAGGACCAGTGGTTCGGGTACCTTGGACATTGGAGTTCAGAATCCCGAATAAGACGGCGATGATTCCACCGACCGGTTCACAATCGCGCCCCGGGAGGGGCTCGGCACTCTGGGTCGGCGACGGGACGATACGACACGGACGGGACGGTCATCGCACGTCAGGGAAGCAGGGCGGGCGCGCCCAGGCCCGCAGCCTCGTCCAGCCCGAACAGGAGGTTCATGTTCTGCACCGCTTGGCCGGCGGCACCCTTGACTAGATTGTCGATCACTGACAGGACCACCACGGTGGCGCCATCGCCAGGACGATGGACCGCGAGACGGCAGGTGTTGGCGCCGCGCACGCTGCGGGTCTCGGGATGACTGCCGGCCGGCAGAACGTCCACGAATTGCTCGTCGCGGTAACGCTGTTCGAACAATTCCTGAACATTCACACCGGGATCCCGCAGCCGGGCGTACAACGTGGCATGGATCCCGCGGATCATCGGGACCAAGTGTGGGACAAAGGTCACGGGTACTGGCACCCCGGCGGCGGCGCCCAGACACTGCCGGATTTCCGGCAGGTGGCGATGCCCCGACACGGAATATGCCCGAAAGTTGTCGGAGGCCTCCGCCAGCAGCAACCCGATCTGGGCTTGGCGTCCGGCCCCGCTCACTCCGGACTTGGCATCCGCCACCAAGCTATCCAACTCCACGACGCCGGCCTCGACCAGGGGCAGCAGGCCCAACACCACCGCCGTGGGATAACATCCCGGGTTGGCCACTAGCCGCGCCGCGGACAACTGCTTCCGGTTCAACTCCGGGAGGCCGTAGACCGCCTCCGCCAATGGTCCCGGTGCGGTGTGGACTTGGTGATACCAGCGCTGCCATTCCACGGCATCGGCCAACCGAAAATCCGCCGATAGGTCCACTACCCGCACACCGGCCTCCAGCAGCGCCCCCGCCATGGCCATGGCGATACCGTGGGGCGTGGCGAAGAACACCATGTCACAATCCCGCAACGCGGCCCGCGCCGGGTCGGTAAAGGCAAGATCGACATATCCACGCAAATTCGGAAACCGATCCGCCACATCCCGACCCGCCTCGCTCCGAGAGGTGACTACGGTTACCTCGGCATGGGGATGGCCCGTTAACAGGCGCAGCAACTCCACGCCCGTATAGCCGGTCCCGCCTACGATTCCCACTTTGATCATGGATGTAACACCCCAGGGCGCCGTCCGCGCGCATCCGCCCATACTAATGGACTACATCGCAGACGGGGAGGGGTGAGAGCTCTCGGCGCACAGAATCCAGCGGACACAAAGAAAGCGGCCGGGGCCGCTTCGAAGACTTGGGGTGGTGCTATTGTTATTGTTTCGGAATGTATGTCGGGTTCCAAACGAACCCGAAGGATTGATTAGGTGAAATCTAGCGCCACCGTTAGGCCACGTCAAGTAATTGATTTAAAATAAGATTATTATAATATAATGAATCGTGGGTAATCCGAGGCGCAGCGGTAGGATGGGCGCGGGCAACGCGAGGAGTGGGGCATGGCCCCTCCCCTCACCCGGCCGGGTCTGGCATACTTCACCGGTTGATTAGTTGCCAGTGGTTACGAACCGTCGGCCCGATCGGCGCCAGGGGGGCTGCCCCGGGTCGGGGCCCGAAAAACCGGCGGCGCTTGGATCTTCCCAATCTGGCGATGCGTGCCTCACGACGCGGCTGCCCGCAGCGGCGGTCATGGCGCGCCTGTGCGCGCCCACGAACAGGAATCGTTACAACCCATGCTGAAACGGCTTTTGGGATCCGGACGCTTCACGGTCTCTATCGACGCGTGGAAGGCACGGGTGGTGTTCTGGGCGGGAGCGGGGATGGTAGGCTTGGTTGCGGCGTTCTTCGCCGAAATCGCCGTGTACGCCAACGAACTGTTCCGGACCTTGCTGGGGATCTCCCCCTACCTCCCGTTCCTGGTCGCCCCCGGCGGGCTCGTCCTGACGGCGTGGCTGACCAAACGTTATTTTCCAGGTTCCCAGGGCAGTGGAATCCCCCAAGCCATCGCCGCGCTGGACATGCGCGAACAGTTCATGCGCGAGCGTCTGCTCTCCATGCGGATCGTGCTCGGCAAGATACTGCTCACGGTGGTCGGCCTGTTGAGTGGCGCGTCCATCGGGCGCGAAGGCCCTACGGTCCATGTGGGTGTGGGGATCATGTTCTATCTGGGCCGCTTGGCGAAGTTCCCCCACCATTACATGGACCGCGGCCTGATCCTGGCCGGGGGTGCCGCCGGCATCGCGGCGGCCTTCAACACCCCCATTGCAGGGATCGTCTTCGCCATCGAGGAACTCAGCCGCTCCTTTGAAGAGCGCACCAGTGGCACGCTGCTCACCGCCGTCCTGCTCGCTGGCATCACCTCCATCGCCGTGCTCGGCAACTACACCTATTTCGGGTCCACCAACTCCGAACTTGGTTTCAGCTCCGCGTGGCTCGCGGTGCTGATCTGCGGGGTGGCGGGCGGCCTGCTCGGCGGCCTGTTCAGTTTCCTGATCATCTGGGGAACCCGCCGCCTGCGCACGGTGTACCTCCACCACCCCCTGCTACTCGCCGGCATCTGCGGTCTGATCATTGCGCTGGTGGGACTGCTGTCCGGGGACCGCACCTTTGGGAGCGGCTACTATGCCGCCCGCGAACTGGTGTTGGGCACCGGCACCGTGAGCGCTTGGTTCCCATACCTCAAGATGGTGGCAAACTTGGCATCTTATCTCAGCGGGATCCCCGGCGGCCTGTTTGCGCCGGCCCTCGCCGCCGGTGCCGGCCTCGGCGCACACATCGCCGAATGGTTCCCTCATGCACCCGCATCCGCGATCGTGATTCTGGGCATGGTGGGTTATTTTTCCGGTGTGGTGCAAACCCCGATCACCGCGTTCGTCATTGTGATGGAAATGACCAACAACCACGGACTGCTGCTGCCACTGATGGCCACGTCATTTATCGGCTACCTTACGTCCCGGTTGGTTCAACCCACGCCGATCTACCAAGCATTGTCAGAGAATTTCCGCCCGGCCGCCGCAGCGGAGCCCCAGAAGCCCACTGACGCGTCGGCGTGACCGACGCGTCGATGCGGGTGTAGAATTGACCCACAATCGCCAGCATGGCCCGTACGCGAGGCAGTCGTCATGACCAGAACTGTAGAGTGCGTAGTACTGAAACGGGAGGCCGAAGGCCTCGACGCGCCCCCCCATCCCGGAGAGCTGGGAGAGCGGATCTATGAGCAGGTCTCCAGAGACGCATGGAAGAAGTGGCTGGAACGCCTCACCATGATCATCAACGAAAACGGGATCAGCACCGCGGATCCCGCCAGCATTCCGGTCATTGAGCAACACATGCGCGGATTTCTGTTTGGAGAGGGCGAGCAGGGCGGCGTGCCTCAGGGGTTCCGACCCGCCGGCAGCAAAAAGTAGGTCCGGTACCGGATGCGGTATCCCTTAATGTGCGCCGATCTTCCACAGCGGTGCAGTCACCACACGCAAACAGCCGTGGGCACGCCGTAGCGCGCATTCCACCGCTGCCGGGTCCGGTCCATGGGCGAATAGAAACCCCAGGTAACTGGACCCTTCCGGCAGCGGCACCAGTTCATAGCCCTCCCGGACACTGATCTCGACTTCATCGATATACGGCACCCGCTGGGCCGCCAGTACGCCCTCGACGCGGCGCAACACCCCCGCTTCCGGAATCGGGATCATCATGACCCCGGCGGCGCCGTCCTCCGAACGATGCGGAAGCGGGCGCCCCACGGCTTGGGCCAGCACCAGCTCCTCCAAACCCACTCCGGTACCGAAGCGCAGCAGGCGCGCGCACTGGCCGCCGATGGTACGGGCCGCCACCTCCAGGATCCATGCGTCCCCATCGTGCAACCGCAGCTCGGCATGGACCGGCCCTTCGCGCAACCCGTAGGCCGCGCAGGCCTGCGCGGCGCGCTCACCGATCCGCCGCTGAAACGCCGCGGGCAGCCGCGACGGGGTGATGTAATAGGTTTCCTCGAAGTACGGTCCTTCCAAGGGGTCCGGCTTGTCGAACAACGCCAGGACCTCCAGCCGACCGTCCCGCAGCATCCCTTCCAACGCTACCTCGGTCCCGGACAAGTAACGTTCTACCAGCAGGTGACGGCGTTCCATCGGGTCCGCAAGCGCCTCCCGGTCCAGGATGCCCCGGATCCGCTGGCACGCCCCACGCAGTGCGGGCAGATCGTCGGCGCGCACGACCCCGCGGCTACCCGAGAGCATCAGCGGCTTTACCACTACTGGGAAGGGAAAAGCGCGGAGCTGCGACTCCAGCGGCAGTTCCAGATCGATGCGGCGGTGGTCCGGGACCGGGACACCCGCCTGCCGCAACCGGGTACGAGCCAAATCCTTGCGCCGCGCCAGCAGCGCGGCCTCCGGGGGGTTGTGGGGCAACCCTAGGGCTAGCCCCACACGGCTCGCCAGCTCCACGGTGGCGTCGTCGGTACCTACCACCCCCGCCAGGGTCTCACCCCGCAGGGCGGTGACGATATGCGCCAGAGCCCGCTCCGGCTGCTGCAGGTCCACGTGCAGCCCCCGTGCCACTGCACCAATAAGCGAGTGCTCCCCCTGGGAGGCCACCACCAAGTCGATACCGAGGCGATGGGCGGCCTCCAGATAGGGGACGATCCGATAACTGGTGGGAGGAGCGACCAGTAACAGCCGTGGCCGCTGCGCCGCATCGGGCGCCGTTGGAACATTGGATGCCATTGGAAGACCCGCGGAGCGCGGGACCGGACCGTCGCTCCCGATGCATCTCGTGTAGTGCTACGCGCTGTCGGCCGGTCCCGGCGCTGGCGGGTTCACACTCCGGCTCACTGGCCTTGCATAAGCAAGCAGCCTAGCACCTGGGGACCGGGATGGCGGTCGCCGCCGCGGGCCCGCGGCGCTTGGCTAGCCGGCGCCGCCGCAGGCGGAACAGGTTCCACTGCCGCCGGTGGCAGCAAACACGTTATTGAAGACAAAACTGGCGCCGCTGGGCCGATCGGCATAGTCGATCTCTACCCCGCGCAGAAAATTCAGTGCCACCGCGTCCACGTACAGAGTTACGCCGTCCCCCTGATAAATACAATCGTAGGGGGTGCGCGCATCGGTGAACGTCATGCCGTAGCTCATCCCGCTGCAGCCACCACCACCGACGAAGACCCGGATGGCCTCCACTTCATCCCGGTTCTCCTCAAGCAGTTCGGCCATCTTGCGGCGCGCAGTCTCGCTCATCTTCACATCCGCGTCGGTAAGCACCGCCTGGAAGGCAGCCTCCTGACTGGGGGCCTGGGTCTGCACAGTTCCACTCATCGCTGACTCCCTCTGCTGATTGCTCGATCTGGGACCACTCCGAGGCGTTCCCATCCCAAGTCTGCCGGTAAGTGTATCACTTCGCCCCCTGACGATCACCTTGGCTCCACCCCCGCTTTTCTATGGTTTGACCCGCCACGCCAATGGGTTAAGGGCAGTGCCAGGGCCTATATAACCTACAACATCATAACATAATGCAAATGATAACTATTTGCGTTTGTAATGACGGGTCGTGTAATATTGGCCAATCAGGTCGCCAACCCTGCCTACAGGAGGAAAACGCCCCATTTCCGTGGGCGTCGTGGTCAACAGCGGGCGTATCACCCGGCTCGATGTGCTGATCTTCCGCGTAAGCCGCGGGAGGGATGTGCGCCACCCATTCTGCACTCAACAATTCCGAGGCGCACGGCTCGACACCGACGGCCGGCTGGATCGAAACGTGGACGGCATCACCGGGGACACCTTGTCGGTACATGCGCTGATCCGGGTCGCGCGGCTCGCCCTGCTACTGCACCGCCACACGGAATTCGCCGATGGCACGCCACAACACACACCGTAGCGAGGATTCCCCATCGGCGTTCGTCGCTGGAACCGCCGCGCAGCCGGTAAGCTACGCTGTGGGGGAACATTGGCTGAGCGGCCTGGATCTCCACGTATACCTGGACGGGCGGCCGGTGGCCCTGGCCTCCGGTCGCTTGGTCGGCGCGCTACAGTTGGGATCCATGCTGATCGTCGCGGCGGGCGGGGAATTGGTCCTGCTGACCCTGGACGGGGAACCGGTGGAACGGCTCACCCAGGCCCAGGGGGTTCCGGCCGGTCTAGAGACCATCGGTGTCGACGGGCGTGGCGGCGTGTGGTTGCGCACCCCTACCGGGGTCTACCGGGGGAACCTGGAGGGGGCTGGCTGATGGATACCGCGGCCGCGCTGCTGAGCTTCCTCGCCGCCTCCGGGACCTGGCTGTGGCTACGTCAGCGGCGCAAACAGCAGACTCACCACCACTGGCCGCAGATCAGATCTCGATGACGTCAAAGTCCTCTTTGCCGGCGCCGCAATCGGGACAACGCCAAGTCGCCGGCACGTCCTCCCAGCGGGTACCGGGGGCGACGCCCTCGTCGGGCAGACCCGCGGCCTCATCGTAGATGAATCCGCAAACCACACACATATAGGTCTTCAGTCCGGTTTCGACAGGGGATGTGCTCATGGCGGGGGCGACAGCGTCTCGTGGGGTTGGCTGAGGGGGCTATTTTCCCATGTCCAGGCGGCGAGTCAAACCACCGGGCCCGGTGTTAGAATCAAGGCCTCGATTCCACCACGCGTCCGATGCTAACGCCTATCACCGTGAACACCCTCGCGCCCAATCCACCCCCGCCGGTGGTTCTTGCCATCTCCGGGCACGACCCCTGCGGTGGGGCCGGGATCCAGGCGGATATCGAGGCCCTCGCAAGCCTGGGCTGCCATACCGCGCCGGTGGTCAGCGCTGTAACCGTCCAGGACACTCAGACGGTACACGGCTACATGGCGCTCGATCCGATACTGATTGTCCAACAGGCGCGCGCGGTCCTGGAGGACCTGCCGGTGGCCGCGGTGAAGATCGGTATGCTAGGTAGTGTCGGCGCGGCCCAGGCGGTCCACACCCTGCTGCGGGACTACGCCGACCTGCCGGTGGTACTGGATCCGGTACTGGCCGCCGGTGCTGGAGGGGCCCTGGCCCCCGATGGCCTGCGCGAGGCGTTGATCGCCCTGTTGCTGCCCCTGACCACCGTGTTGACACCCAACAGCCACGAGGCTCGCGCCCTCGCGCCGGAGGGAGACACCCTGGACGCCTGCGCGATGGCGCTGCTGGAGCACGGCTGCGCGTTCGTGCTGATTACGGGGACCCACGAGCCTGGGGCCCAGGTGATCAACCGGCTGTACGGCGAACACCGGATCCTCGACACCACCGCCTGGGAGCGCCTCGCGGGCAGCTACCACGGCTCCGGCTGCACCCTCGCCGCGGCCATCGCCGGTCTGCTGGCGCAGGGATGCGAACCCCGCACGGCGGTGCGCGAGGCCCAACGCTATACCTGGGAGACTCTGCGCCACGGCTACCGGCTAGGTTCCGGGCAATCGCTGCCCCGCCGGCTGTACTGGTCCGACCGTGGGCGCCGGTGATTCGTGTCCAACACCGTGCTCGCGGGGCTCTACGTACTCACCAATGATGAACCCCAGGCCTCAGACGCGCTGATAGAAAGGGTGGAAGCGGCGATCCGCGGCGGCGCGCGCTTGGTCCAGTACCGGCGCAAGGGCGCCGCTGTGGAACTCCGACGCTCGGAAGCCGCGGCCCTGCGCTCTCTGTGTCACGAAGCGGGGGTCCCGCTGATAATCAACGATGACGTGGCGCTGGCCCGGGAGGTGGGCGCCGACGGGGTCCACCTGGGACGGCACGACACTAGGCTCTCTGCAGCGCGGACCGTGCTCGGCGCGCGCACGCTGATCGGCATCTCCTGCTACGCTTCGCTGTCGCGCGCCCAAGCCGCCGTGGCGGATGGCGCAGACTATGTGGCATTCGGCCGCTTCTTTCCCTCGGTAAGCAAGCCCGACGCCACGGCCGCCACCGTGGATCTGCTGCCCCGCGCGCGCGCCGCGTTGTCGGTGCCGGTAGTTGCCATCGGCGGCATCACACCGGAAAATGGCGCGGCGTTGCTCGCGGCAGGCGCCGACATGCTGGCGGTCATCCATGGCGTGTTCGGTCAGCCGGACATAACGGCGGCGGCCCGACGTTACGCCGGGCTGTTCGCACCCACCGCGCCGCGGTAACGGCTAGGTGGGCCGGACCCGTCGTCCACCACCACTGCACTGGCAGAGGCCCAGATGACCCGATCACACGAGTTGTTCGCCGCGGCCACACGTTCGATACCCGGAGGTGTGAATTCACCGGTGCGCGCGTTTCGCGCCGTGGGCGGGGAACCCCTGTTTATCCAACGTGGCGCAGGCCCCTATCTGTTCGACGCCGACGGGCGGCGCTATATCGACTATGTAGGCTCCTGGGGCCCGATGATCGCGGGTCACGCGCACCCGGAGGTATTGGACGCGGTGCATCGCACGGCGGAACAAGGCCTAGGCTTCGGAGCACCGACAGAACTCGAAGTACGTATGGCCCAGACACTCCAAGCGCGGATGCCATCCTTGGAGCTGGTGCGCATGGTCAACTCCGGCACCGAGGCCACCATGAGCGCGATCCGGTTGGCGCGCGGGGTCACCGGACGGGACGTGATCGTCAAGTTCGAGGGCGGATACCACGGCCACAGCGATTCCCTGCTGGTAAAGGCCGGTTCCGGCGCACTCACCCTCGGGGTCCCTACCTCCCCCGGGGTACCCGCGAGCCTTGCTCAGCACACCGCGACGTTACCCTACAACGACCTGGAGGCGGTGCGCAGCGCCTTTCGCGAGGCCGGGGAACAGATCGCCTGCGTGATCGTGGAGCCGGTCGCCGGAAACATGAGCTGCATCCCCCCGGTCCCCGGCTTCCTGCAGGAACTGCGCACCCTGTGCGACCGCTACGGCAGTGTGCTGGTCTTCGACGAGGTGATGACCGGGTTCCGGGTTCATCTGGGCGGTGCCCAAGCCCTCTACGGCGTAACCCCGGACCTCACCACGCTCGGCAAGGTCATCGGCGGCGGGCTTCCGGTCGGGGCCTTCGGCGGACGCCGTGCCATCATGGAATCCATCGCGCCGATGGGTCCGATTTATCAAGCTGGCACCCTGTCGGGCAATCCGGTCGCCATGGCAGCGGGGCTCGCCACCCTGGAGATTGTCGCGCGGCCGGGCTTCTTCGAGGCGCTCAGCGCCGCCACCGCGCGCCTCACCGCAGGACTACGGGCGGCAGCACGAGACGCCGGAGTGGACTTCACCACGAATCAGGTGGGGGGCATGTTCGGATTCTTCTTCACTGCCGCCCCCCAGGTGAGCTCCTATGCGCAGGCCACGGCATGCGATCAGGAGCGGTTCACGCGCTTCTTCCACGGCATGCTGAACGCTGGCGTGTATCTGGCGCCATCCGCCTTTGAATCGGGATTCGTCTCGGCGGCCCATGGCGCGGCCGAACTCGATGCCACGGTAGCGGCGGCGCGCCGCGTGTTGGCGACGCTGTGACGCCGGCCCGTTTCCGATCGCACTGGCCGCGCACCGCCAGTGCCCGACCTCCACAGTAGAGACGCCCCGTGCCCGATTCCATCCAGCCGATTTTGGCCTGGTTCAGCATGCACCCCACCTGGGCGGGCCTGGGGGTGTTTGGCATCACCTGCGCCGAGTCGCTGGCCATCGTGGGGCTGTTCATGCCGGGGATGCTGTTGATGTTCGGCATCGGGGCACTGGTGGCGGTGGACGCCTTGTCCCTCTGGCCCACCCTGGCGTGGGCCACCGCCGGGGCCATCACCGGGGACGTGGTGAGCTTCTGGCTCGGGCGTCACTTCCATCTCCGGCTCAAGGTCATGTGGCCATTCCGGCACTATCCGCGGCTAATGAACCGCGGCGTGGATTTCTTCCACCGGCACGGCGGCAAGAGCGTAGCCATCGGCCGATTCATCGGCCCGGTGCGTCCCATCCTCCCGCTGGTGGCGGGCATGCTCGGGATGCACCCGGTGCGGTTTTTGCTGGTGGCGGTACCCGCGGCCATGGTGTGGGCACCGGTGTTCATTCTCCCTGGAGTGGCCTTCGGGGCGTCTCTGCAACTGGCCGCGGAGGTGGCCACCCGGCTGGCGGTGCTGTTGGCGCTGGTCATCCTGGTGCCCTGGGCGGTGTACTGGCTGGTGCGGCGGGCATACGGGTTGCTGGCCCCCCGGGGAGGGCGCCTGCTGGACCGCGCCTTGGACTGGGGCCACAGCCATCCAGTGCTGGGCCGGATCACCGCGGGGCTGGTGGACCCCCAGGAACCGGAATCCCGCGCACTCCTGCTTTCCGCGTTGTTGCTGCTCCTGGGCACCTGGGGCTTCTTCCGGATCCTGGTGGTGGTGACCCATCACCAGATTCCGCTCCCGCTGGACCACACCGTGTACCACTTTTCCCAGGGCCTGCGCAGCCCGTGGGGCGACCGGCTCATGGTCCTGGTAACAGAGCTCGGCGGACAGCCGGTGGATATATCCCTGACCCTCGCCGTCGCGGCTTGGTTGGCACTGCGCCGGCGCTGGCTGGCCGCTGGTCACTGGGTGGCCGCCGTGACCTTCGGGGTGCTTGCCACCCTGGGGTTGAAGGTCATCCTGGAAATCCCGCGCCCGGTCCCGGACCTGTACGGGGGGCTCAGCACCTACGCGTTTCCCAGCGCCCACGCGACCCTCAGTACTGTTACATATGGGTTCCTCGCGGTGCTGATTGCCCGGGAACTGCGCCCATCGAAACGCTGGCTGCCTTATACCGTCGCAGCGTTGATCATCAGCTTGGTAGTCCTTTCCCGGATCTACCTCGGTGCTCATTGGCTCACGGACGTGCTCGCGGGGACCAGCCTCGGACTGGCCTGGGTGGCGCTGCTGGGCATCGCCTACCGTCGGCACAGTACCGCGCCACTGGAAGTGGGCGGTGTACTCGCCGCCGCCCTGGTGGGCCTGTTGGCAGCCGGAGTATGGCAGGTGGGCCATCAGTATCGTCTGGACCTGCAGCGCTATACACAGCGCCATCCGATCCATGTGCTAACGGAGAACACCTGGTGGCAGGGGGGCTGGCGTCAGCTGCCGGCGTTCCGGATCGACCTCGCGGGCCGACAGACCGAGCCTCTGACTGTACAATGGGCCGGCCCGTTGACGACGCTGGAGCACACCCTGCGCGACCATGGCTGGGTCACGCCCCCACCCCTCACCCCGAGCACCGCGCTGCGTTGGCTGTCCAGCCGGCCGGTCCTGGACAAGCTCCCGGCACTGCCCCAGGTGCACAATGGGCGGCATGGCTCTCTGCTGATGATCCACCCGGAGCCCGCAGACCCCGTGAAGGGCGGACAACACCAATGGGTCCTGCGTCTATGGACCGCGGACACCCGGCTCATGCCCGGAGGGATTCCGGTTTGGGTAGGAACCATCACCGAGCAGTCCCTGTACCGACCCCTGGGGCTGGTGGCAGTGCCGCGAGCGGGCACCCGGTTCAATCGCGCGGTGCGAACTCTGGAAGGGTTCCTGGACGACTTGGCGTGGCGCGCCGTGCGCCGTCACGGCCCCACGACCACCGACCCGAACGCACACTGGAACGGCACAGTGCTGCTGATACGCGCCCTCCCCCCAACCGCGGGCCGTTCCAGTGAAAAATAGGCCGTTCCGGGAACGGCTCGGATTTGCCTTGGCGGGACTCCGATCCGCGTGGCGCCACGAACAAAGCCTGCGCACCCAGGGCATCGTCGCGACGCTGTTGCTGGCGGCGCTGGTCGCGCTAGGCGTATCCCCCGTATGGTGGGCGCTGGCCGGCGCCCTGACCGCGGTCGTAATCGCCGCGGAGCTGTTCAACACCGCGTTGGAGCAACTCGCCGATCGTCTGCACCCCGAACAACACCCCGATATTCAGCGCGCGAAGGACGTCGGCGCGGCCGCGGTGCTGGTGCTCAGTGTAGCCGCAGTATGGGTAGGCCTGTGGTTGCTGGTCGCGTGGCTGCAAGCCCCTGCAAACTGAACCGTCGCGAACGCGGACACCCGGCGTCGCCGGATCCCCCCACGACATTCCCGCGAAACTGATCACCGCGACACAGCCCTGGCCCTAACGCCAGTCAAATAGTTGTTCTTAATGAACTTAAGTGACCTTGGCACATGACTTGCTGCCCCTTGGACACGGGGACGCCGATGGCAGCGATCTCGGATGACCCGTTCGAATGACTGCAATACTAAGGAGGTACATCATGGACCGCACGAATCGCCTTCGCTTCCTCCCCGCCACCGTGCTGGCAGGCCTGTTGGCTTCCGCCGCCTGGATTGGCGCTCCCGCCTTCGCGTCTTCCAGCCCGGCGGGGCTCCATGCTTCCGCGCTGCGGGGGGCGCCGGCCGCGCAGCAGACCAATGCAAAACCCACCAAGGCCTACTGCCGTAAGCATCCGACGGACCCGCGCTGCCAGAACCCGGGGCAGTAGTAAATCCGTTCGGGCGGCACGAGCGCCAGACCCTTGGCCCCGTGCCACCACTTCCCTGAACACAGGGCGCGATCCTCATCGGGATCGCGCCCTTTTCGTGTGCGGACCGCCGTGCCACCCACGACCGATGGCCGGAGTACCACATTGTCGCAGGATGGGAACATAAAAATAATTTTATATAATAATTAGTTATCGGAATTCAACACAACGCCGTCGGCCACGCCCGACACCCATGGCGCGAAGATTTTGGATCCCATCGGAAGGCCCCCGCTGTTCGCCCGGCCCCTCCCGCGGGGGCCGTACACACGAACAACCGCCGGGCGCCGCGGACCCACCGCCGACACCCGGTCGCAGCGAATGCGGGTGGTGCGCGCCCGTCCGGGCGCACGCAGCGGTATGTCCGGAAACAAGACCGTGATCGAGGATGTGTAGCCGAGCGATTAGAAAATCGGGGGGTCGTTTCGTGATCGATCAGGGACCCTTGTACCAGCGTATCCCAAGGGGACCGCGAAAATGCGTCGCGTCGCTACCGCCCCTCCGCCTTCCGGACCGACGCTTAGGCCAGTTCCATGCCGTCAACGATCTCACCGAGCCGCTCCAGGCGCTGCAGTGGGTCCGTGAGTTGCAGGAAGTACTGCTTCTGGGACAAGCGCAGCGGGAGCAGTTCGGCCAGCCTCCAACCAACCCACCGGGCGTCGTCAAAATGGGTGGGCAAACTACCGTAGAGGGATTCAAAGCGCGCCAGCATGCGGCCCAGCAGGTCCACCATAGGCCGGCACGCCTGGGGAATCTCTGCGGCGGGCTCTTCGGCCATCAGACGCACATGGGCCACGGAGAGTTGGTTCCCCTGGACGTCCACCGACTCGACTTGAAACCGGCCCTGACCATGGACCGTGATCCCCAGCAAGCCGTCCGCGCGCACGTTCCAGTCCGCGACCCGGGCAAGGGTCCCCACCTCGTGGGTAGACGCGGCCTGCCCCACTTCGTCTCCCTGGCGGATCAGACAGACCCCGAATTCGCGCTCCCGTTTCAAGCAGTCGCTGACCATATCCAGGTAACGGGGTTCGAACACCCGCAAAGGCAGGGGTCCCCCGGGAAACAACACCGCATGCAGCGGGAACAGGGGGACTTGGATTTCATCCATCAGGGTGACGCGCCGGCTAAGGGTGCTTACCAGTGTTTCGTAACTTTGCGGCGAAAGTTTAGGGCTGGGCAGCGCTATCGGCACCATAGCGACACAAACGGCTAGGGCCCTTCCCCCCAGCGGGGCACAAGATCGCACTCAACCTCGAGGTGATCGAGGATCCGGGCTACCACAAAATCCACCAGGTCTGAGATCTCCCGCGGCTTATGGTAGAACCCCGGATTGGCGGGAAGAATGACCGCGCCGGCACGCGCCAGACGTAACATGTTTTCCAGGTGGATCACCGAGAACGGTGTTTCACGCGGCACCAGGATCAGCTTGCGCCGCTCCTTCAACACCACATCTGCGGCGCGTTCGATCAGATTGTCGCTGGCACCGCAGGCGATCGCCGCGAGGGTCCCGGTGGTGCACGGGCACACCACCATGGCCCGCGGGGCGCCACCGCCGCTAGCCACCGGGGCGGTCCACTGGTCGAGGCCCAGGACCGAGAGTTGTCCGGGTTCCGCGCCGTAGCGCGCGGCGAGCCGCCGCTCCATCTCCCCGGGCCGTTTCGGAAGTTTCAGATCGGTCTCCATGCCGACCACGATCTGCCCCGGGGTGGAAACCATCAGATATACCCGGCGTCCGGCGTTCAGCAAACACTCCAGCAGGCGCAGGCCATAGACCGCACCGGACGCGCCGGTCATGGCGATCGCGATGGTCCCGGCGCGCGATTGTGGGGTCTGGTTCATGGTACCGCCGACGGGGCGCGCGTGGCACCCAGTCCCCGCAACAATCGCTCGTGGATCCCGCCGAACGCGCCGTTGCTCATCACCACCACATGGTCCCCCGGCCGCGCATCCGCGACAATGCGATCCACAATCGCCTGCACTTCACCCAATACCGCGGCTCGGGGGCCCATCCGGGCCGCGACGGGCTGGAGATCCCAGGTCAGATCCGGGGGCCTATAGAGCAACACTTGGTCGGCGTCCGCCACCGCTGGTGCCAACCGTTCCCGGTGCACGCCCATGCGCAGGGTGTTGGAGCGCAGCTCCAACACCACGATGACCCGCGCACGTCCCACATGGCGCCGTAGGCCCTGGAGGGTGGTGGCGATCGCGGTGGGGTGGTGGGCAAAATCATCATAGACGCGCACCCCGTTCACCTCGCCGCGCAACTCCATGCGTCGGCGGATCCCCTGGAACGATGCCAGGTGCCGCGCAGCCTCCGCCGGCACCACCCCAAGCTGCGCCGCAGCCGCCACCGCCGCCAGGGCGTTGCACACGTTATGCCGTCCCAATAGCGGCCACACCACCTCGGCGTCGTGATCCGTTCCGTGCCGGATCCGGAACTGACTCCCATCCGCTGCCACCCCGCACGCCCGCCAAGGCGCAGCGGCGTCATCCTCGTCTTCCAGGGCAAAGCGCTCCACCGGTGTCCAACAACCCCGGTCCAGCACCTCCCGAAGATTGCCGTCGTGGCTGCGGCACAGGATGCGTCCGGTCGCCGGAACCGTGCGGATCAGGTGATGAAACTGGCGCTGGATCGCCGCCAGATCCGGAAAGATGTCGGCGTGGTCAAACTCCAGGTTGTTCAACACCAGGGTCCGGGGCCGGTAATGCACAAACTTGGACCGCTTATCGAAGAAGGCACTGTCGTACTCGTCTGCCTCGACCACAAAGTACCGGCCGCCCCCGATGCGCGCGGAGACCCCGAAGTTGGCCGGCACCCCACCGATCAGGAAACCAGGTTCGAGTCCGCTGCACTCCAGGATCCAGGTCAACAAACTCGCCGTGGTGGTCTTGCCGTGGGTACCCGCCACCGCCAGCACCCCGCGTCCCTGCAGTACATGCTCCGCCAGCCATTGGGGCCCGGAGGTGTACGGGAGCCCGCGATCCAGCAGAGACTCGACGGCGGGGTTGCCGCGGGACAGGGCGTTGCCAACGATCACCAGATCCGGCGCCGGTTCCAAATGCCCGGGATCGTATCCCTCCCGGAGGATCACACCCTGAGCCGCGAGTTGGGTGCTCATGGGAGGATAGACGTTGGCGTCCGACCCCTGCACTTCATGGCCCAAGGCCCGGGCAAGGAGCGCCAGCCCTCCCATGAAAGTCCCACAGATCCCAAGTATGTGGATGCGCATCCGAGTCCTCCGCCGCCCGCCCCGGGATGATAGCGGAAAACACCGGCCCGCGATCGGTCAGCCGCTCACCGGCGCCAGCCAGCCGGCCAACCAATAGGCGAGATAAAAATACACCACGCTGTACACCATCGCCCGGAACAGTCCGACCGACAATGCGTGGCGAAGCACATGGCCGACTACCGCGACGCTCCACCCTCCGATCAGCAGCAAGGCCAACAACGCCAGGGTGGCGTCCGCGTGCATCGCCTGCAGCCGGTCCAGCCACCACAACACCGGCACCTCCAGCACCGACAGCAAGGCGCTGCAGCCGGTCAGGGCGGTCAGGGTCTGGGGAAAACGCTGTGCTACGCGATACCAGACGAGAATCCCGTAGCACAGGGCCATCAACAACCCGGTATCGGCGGCGGTCAACAACAGGGCGGACTGGATATCGGCACCGCGGCTGAGTAACAGCAGATCCACGGTGACATAGGCTGCGACACAACTCGTGATCTGGTCCGCCGCGACCGACAGATCCTGGGGACCGGCGCGGAACCGGCAGATATCCACTAAGGTCCTAAGCACTACACTCCCAAACACCGCGTTCCGAGCCGCCTCAGCGGCGTTTCCTGAGTCCCCGTCGGACACCCAACCACGCAGTATCGCGGTCCGCACGGGCCCGGCGTGGCCCCCTTGACCCTTTCCCAGGGCGAGGAATATCGTAGGAGTCGCGACTGGAGAGCAGTCTAATGGACCTCCGACGGTTGGACAAACAGATCCAGCACGGGCGGTTGGACCTGCATCTCGCGGGTGATGTCTATCAATTTGGGCACGGGCAGCCGCAGGCCCGCTGGATCATACCGGAGCGCAGGACCCTCGTCCGGATCGCGCGCGATCCGGAGTGGGAGCTGGGCGAGACCTACCTCGATGGCCGCTGGGACGCCGGTCCCGGGGGGCCGCTGCACCTCTTGCAGGTGTTGATGGCCAATTTCCCGACGTCCGGCCGCCGCGAACACGGCCGGTTCCTGAAGCCGCTGCGACGCTTGGCCCAGCAGTGGAACCGGGTGCGACGCAGCTACCGCAATGTCGCGCGCCACTACGACCTGGACGAGTGGCTGTTCCGCCAGTTTCTCGATCGTGACCTGCAGTATTCCTGCGCATACTTCTTCACGCCGGATGCCAGCCTGGAGGAAGCACAGCGCGCCAAATGCCATCACCTGATGACCAAACTGCGCCTGGACCCAGGCCAGCGTGTCCTGGACATTGGCAGCGGCTGGGGCGGACTGGCGCTGTTTCTCGCAGAGCACGGCGACGTCGAGGTAACCGGTCTTACGCTGTCCCGGGAACAGCTGCGTGTGGCGCAGGACCGCGCCCGGCGCCGCGGCCTGGAGACGCGCGTGCGATTCCTGCTCGAGGACTACCGGGAACACTCCGGGCGCTACGAACGCGTGGTCAGCGTCGGCATGTTCGAGCACGTGGGCGTGCCCTATCACCGGCGCTTCTTCAAACGAATCACGGAACTCCTCGAGCCAGACGGCGTGGCGGTCGTGCATACCATCGGGCGCAGCGGCCCGTCGGGTTCCACCAACCCTTGGATTCGTCGGCATATCTTTCCGGGCGGCTACATTCCGGCGCTGTCCGAACTCAGCCGCTCCATCGAGCCTAGTGCGCTGCGCCTGTGTGACGTGGAGGTATTGCGGCTGCACTATGCGCTTACCCTGGAGGCTTGGCTGGAACGCTTCGAGACCCACCGCGCGGAGGTCGCCGAGCGCCTCGGTGAACGGTTCTGCCGGATGTGGGAATTCTATCTCGCCGCTTGCGCCGCGTCGTTCCGTTGGCGCGATTTGGTGGTATTCCAGGTTCAGCTCTCCCAACAGCTCAGCGCGGTCCCCCTTACCCGCGACTACCTTTACCGACCTGCGGAACAATCCGCGACCCATGCCTTGCGCCGCGTACACCCCTGAGCGTTTCGACCCGGCGCCTCACGACCCTCCCTGAGGCCGCGGTCCCAAAGGCCGCATGCCGGTTTGAAGACGCGGCCGTTCTGTGACATTTTAGGGGCCGCCAATCAGAACGTGACTCACATTCGTGCGATCCCCATCTCACCGGCTCTCGGTCTTGCTCCTGGCTTGGGCTATTCTTCCGCGCGCCTACGCAACACCTCCGGGGACTGATACCCCGTGGGACTGCGCAGCGGATCTCTCCGGCACCGGCTGGGCGTGCGCCCGGTCCGGCGGCCCAACCAGCCGACCGGTCCCCACCGCCCCGCCGCCCGCCACCGATTCCGGCGGTCATGCCACCGCGGCGCGCGCACCGGGACCCGTCGCGGCCGCGGACACCACGGCCCGGACGCTGCCGGAGTTCCCGCATAACGCTGGGGCCGGCGGCCTGTGCAGCTGGACGCCGACCCGGTGGGTACTCAAACCGTTGCCCGGCCCGCCGGGCACCACCCACCTCAGCGCAGACCAGGTGGAAGTGCGCCAACGCGACGCCTACGCCCTCAACGGCAACGTGGTGATCCAGCGTGATGGGCAGGAACTGATGGCGGATCAGGCGCAGTACGACCGTTCCGACGACACCGCCAACGCCGCCGGCCATGTACTGTTTGCGGATGGTGGACTGACGGTCCGCGGACGCTCCGCACACATGGATTTGGCGAACAACACCGGAGAGGTGGGCCAAGCCCGCTACCAACTCGTGGACCGCCATGCCCACGGCACCGCCAAGACCATCCAAATGGAGAGCCGATACCGGGCGGTAGGCCGGCAGATCACCTATACCACCTGTGATCCCGGGCATAACGACTGGCGCATTAAGGCCACGCGTCTGTACATCAACCGCGCGACCGGGATCGGGGTCGCACACAACGCAACTCTCTCCCTGGCCGGCATGCCGGTGTTCTATTTTCCCTATCTTAGCTTCCCCATCAATGACCAGCGCAAGTCCGGGTTCCTGATACCGAGCGTCGGCAGCTCGAGTAACTCCGGTTTCGAATTCAGCGCACCCTATTATTTCAACATCGCGCCCAACCGCGACGCGACCCTGACCCCACGGATCATGAGCAAACGCGGGTTGCTGCTGGGTGGGGAGTTCCGCTATCTCAACCCAGACAACCATGGCACCCTGAAACTGGCCTATATCCCACGCGACCTCATCCTGGACAAGGCGCGCGGGGCGGTATCGTTCCAGCATCAGCAGAACCCGGCACCCCGATGGAACATCGACCTTAACCTGAACTACGTCTCCGACAAGACCTATCTCACGGACCTGAGCAACAGCCTCACCACGGCGAGCACCTCCTTCCTGGAGCGGCGCGGGGATGTGTCCTACTACGGGGACCACTGGTCGTTGCTCGCCCGGGCCCAGGATTTCCAGACCGTCGACCCGACGTTGCCTGCTGCGAGCCAGCCCTACGCGCGGCTGCCGGAGATCCTGTTACAGGCACGCCAGCCCTTCGGCATATATGGTCTCGACTACGGGGCCAAGGGAGAGATGGACTATTTCAACCGCCCTGACAGCGTGACCGGAGCCAGGATCGACCTGAAACCGACGGTGAGCCTCCCTCTGGGAGGGCGGGCCTTCTTCTTCACGCCGACCACGGCGCTGCGCTACACCGCGTACAGCCTGCAGAACACCGCTCCCGGCATCGATTCGCACCCAATCCGCACCACGCCAATCGCGAGCCTCGATACCGGCTTGTACCTGGACCGGAAACTGCGCTGGTTCGGCACCCAATACCTCCAGACCGTGGAACCACGGCTGTATTACCTCTATGTCCCCTACCGCAACCAGTCCGATATCCCGGTGTTCGACACCGGCGCGCTGGACTTTAATTTTTCCCAGTTGTTCCACGACAACCGGTTCGTCGGCGCTGATCGACAAGGCGACGCCAACCAGCTCACCGCCGCCATATCGACACGGTTTCTGAACCCCGTCACCGGCCAGGAACCGTTCGATGCAATGATCGGTCAGATCTTCTATTTCCAGAATCAACGGGTGACGCTGCCTGGCATACCGGTGGAAACCGGCCGCGCCTCGGACGTAGTCGCACGCGGCTCCACGCAATGGGGACCCAATTGGACCCTGACCGGGGGCCTGCTGTGGAACCCCAATCAGCGGCAATTCGACCGCAGTGAGGTGCGGCTCGGATATCAGGGTAACAATCGATCGGTATTCAACATATCGTATCGTTTTCGCCGCGGCATCCTGGAAGAGACAGACGTCTCCGCCCTATGGCCCATCAGCCAGCGTTGGGCCGTGTTCGGGCGTTGGAATCAATCCCTGCGCGATCACCTGCTGTTGGAAGGGATGGCAGGCGCACAGTACGAGAGTTGCTGCTGGATACTGCAGGTAGTGACCCGCCGTTACGTAAGCACAACCGCCGGAACGCCCAATACCTCGATCATGCTCCAGCTAGAACTTAAGGGCCTGGGCCGCCTGGGCAACCGCGTCGATGCGCTGATGAAACGTGATATCCTAGATTATCAACCCCAACCCACTGGGTGGTAAGGAAACAATGCGGGACCTACGTCGACTGTTCCCTCTCTGGCTGCTGACGGCGTTGCTGCTGCTCCCGCGGCCTGCGGCCGCGACACCGGTACCACAGGATCGGATCGTCGCCATCGTCAATAACGGCGTGATCGTGCGGACCGAACTCGATCAGCGCACGCGGACAATCGAGGCACAGCTCCGACAACAAGGCGTCTCCCTCCCATCCGAGGCGGTACTCCGCCGGCAGGTGCTGGAGCGCATGATCATGGATCGGATTCAGCTCCAACTCGCCGCGCGCAGCGGAATCCATGTGGATAACGACACCTTGAACAACGCCATGCGCAATATCGCGGGGCGCAACCATCTCACCCTGAACCAATTCCGCGATACGCTGGAGCGTGACGGCTACAACTATGACCGCTTCCGTCAGAATATCCGGGAGGAAATCACCATCAGTCGGCTACACCAACGCGAGGTAGCCGATCGGGTGACGGTCACATCCCAGGAAGTGGACAATTTCCTCGCCACCATGAAAAAGCAGGCGGACCGCAACAAGGAATTCCATCTCGCCCATATCCTGATCGCGGTGCCGGAGGCCCCCAGTCCGGAACAAATCGAAACGGCGCGCGCCAAGGCCGAAACGGTACTGAAGCTGCTCAAAGGGGGCGCTGATTTTGAGCAAACCGCCATCGCCATGTCCGACGGGCAGCAGGCTTTGAAGGGGGGGGACCTCGGCTGGCGCAAGGCGGGCCAACTCCCGAGTCTGTTCGCGGAACCCGTGGAGCGGATGAAACCGGGAGAAATCAGCGGACTGATCCGCAGTCCGAGCGGGTTTCACATCATCAAACTCATCGCGGTGCGTGGCGAGCAGCCTCACATCATCACCCAATTTCTGGTGCGCCACATTGTGATCCGCACCGACCAGTTGGTTTCGGACAGCGACGCCCGCAACGAGTTGGAGCAATTGCGTGCCCGCATCCTCGGGGGAGACGACTTCGCCGCGCTGGCCCGCGCCCACTCGCAGGATCCGGCCACCGCACCGAATGGCGGCACGATGGGGTGGCTATCGGCAGACGATGTAGGCCCGCGCGTCACCCAGGTCTTGGAATCCCTCAAGCCCGGAGAGGTCAGCGAACCGTTCCGGACCCAGCTCGGCTGGCAAATCATGCAGGTCGTCCAGCGCCGCCAGCACGACAGCACCGCAGAGTTCCAACGCGCGCGCGCCCGCGAGGTCCTGCGCAAGCGCAAAACCGAGGAGGAACTCGGGCTATGGCTACGCCGGCTGCGGGACGAGTCCTACGTGGTCTACCGCCTGAAAGCGCCGGCGGGGTAGCAGGCGGCACGTACCGGGGTGCTCGGAAACCCAACCGCACCTTGGCCTGATCGGATCACAACCGTGAACCCAGCACCATCCACCCTGCGCATCGCATTAACCCCCGGCGAACCGGCCGGCATCGGCCCGGACTTGTGCGTGCTGGCCGCGGGACGGGCCCGATCCGCGCAACTGGTGGCGGTGGCGGACCCGGGGCTGCTGGAACGCCGCGCGCGGTGCCTCGGGTTGGACCTCCGCCTGGCGACGTTCGATCCCACCCGGGCGCCGGCCCCCCACGAGCCCGGCGTCCTGCCGGTGCTGCCCGTGGCCCTGGCCCACCCCGAGCACTGCGGGCAACTCGATCCTGCGAACGCCTCCTATGTGATCGAAACCCTGCGGCGCGCCGTTCAAGGCTGCGTGGACGGCGACTTCGCGGCGCTGGTCACGGGACCGGTGCATAAGGGGGTGTTGAACGATGCCGGGATCCCGTTCACTGGGCATACCGAATTCCTGGCGGAGTTGACCGGAGGTGATCCTGTCATGCTACTGACGGTGCCAGGCATGCGGGTCGCCCTGGTGACCACCCACCTAGCCCTGCGCCAAGTACCAGACGCCATCACCACCGCACGTCTGGAACGCGTGCTGCGGGTCCTGCACCGGGACCTGACCCGCCGCCTGGGCATCGCAGACCCGCGGATCTTGGTATGCGGGCTGAACCCCCATGCCGGGGAGGGTGGACACCTGGGCCGCGAGGAGATCGAGGTCATCGCACCGACGATCCGGGCGCTCCAGTCCGAAGGGATGGCGTTGGACGGGCCAGTGCCGGCCGATACCGCTTTCACCCCGCCCCGTCTGGCCCAAACGGACACGGTATTGGCCATGTACCACGATCAGGGGCTGTCAGTACTCAAGCACTCGGGTTTCGGACGTGCCGTCAACCTGACCCTGGGACTTCCGATCCTGCGCAGCTCAGTGGACCATGGGACAGCCCTGGACTTGGCCGGGACCGGCCGTGTGGACCTGGGGAGCCTGGAAAACGCGCTGGAAATGGCCATTGCCATGGCGCAGCGCAGCCATGCTGCGCAGGAATCGACACGCCACCCGCGACCACTGTCCGTCGATGCATCCGCCACCCCGTAAGCGTTTCGGTCAGCATTTCCTGCACGATCCCGCCGTCATCCGGCGAATCGTCGACGCGGTGGACCCGCGGCCCGGTGACTGCCTGGTAGAGATCGGCCCCGGCCGCGGTGCTTTGACCCTTCCGATCCTGCACGCCGCGGGGCGGCTGCACGCGGTGGAAATCGACCGGGACGTAGCCTTGCACTTAGCGGCGCACGCCGGCGACCACGGTGAATTGGTGTTGCATCAGGCAGACGCGCTGCGCTTCGACTTTGCGGCACTGGAACCCGGATCAGGCCCTCTGCGGATCGTGGGGAACCTTCCCTACAACATTTCCACGCCCCTGCTGTTCCACCTGTTGAGCATCACAGTGCCAGTGCGGGACCTGCACCTCATGCTGCAGCGGGAAGTGGTGGAACGGATGGCGGCGGCGCCCGGGGAACACGCCTACGGGCGGCTGTCCGTGATGACCCAGTACCGCTGCCGCGTCGAACGGCTGTTCACCATCGGACCCGGCGCGTTCCGGCCCGCCCCCAAGGTGGATTCGGCGTTCGTGCGCTTGGTCCCGTTCCCAACGCCACCGGTGGTGGTGCGGGACGAAGCCCACCTGCGGGCGCTGGTCACCCAGGCATTCAGCCAACGACGCAAGACCCTGCGCAATGCCCTGCACGGGCTGTTGAGCGCGGAACAGATCCGTGCCCTGGGCGTGGACCCGGGGACCCGTCCCGAGCGGCTGGGCCTCGCCGAATTCGCGCGTTTGAGCAACGCCTGCGTCCAGGACCCGGTGGATCGCTAGGCCGAATGGCATCTACTTAGGCGCGTACCGGGGAAAATGGCCATGGCCCCCATTACGGACCAGTCCGTGACGCGTCCGTGGGTGCTTTGGGTTGCAGTGGCTAAACTCAGAACGGTCGAAGACAAGCTTGACGGCTGGAGCATAAGTAAACGCCAATCCCGCCGGGCCGTGATTCACACCTGCCGAAGTCCGTTGCGACCCGCGACCAGTTTCAGCACGCCGTCCTCGACAACGCAGGAGCGGGTACGGAGGTGAAGCGACGGAACAAATTGAGTGGCCTCCCGGCGGGGAGGCGGCGCGGGTCACTGGAGAGACGGGACGATCAGCCCTGACGGTCCGGGCTGACCGCAGTATGCCCGCCGTGGGTGGCGGAAACCGCTACGGGCGCGACCCCTCGGGTCGGACTATGCGCCTGAAGACTGGTGGTCACCACGACACCCAGCCCCACGAACAGGGCCAGCAGCAACATGATGTCCGGCTTACGATGCCGATGCCGATGATACATGGGTCCTCTCCAAGTGAATCGGCCAAGCCCCGCACGGGGCAATCCACAATCCTAGTATGGCGCCAACGGCGCCGGGTACACCGAGACCCGATTCACAGTTAATCTGTTCTGGCGCCGACGCCTCGGGAAAAATGCGTCGGACCACCCGGAAACCGGGCTATCCCGTAATCCCTCCTAGCGGCCCCCGCGCCGGTTTCTTGAACCGGACGCTGCGCCGGGGTATCCCCGGCCACGGGCATCTTCCACCCGGCGCCGCCAGTGGGTATTCTGGTCCCAGGCCCGGCCCACCCACCCGCGGCCAGGGAGCGACGGTTCCATGGACACCCACCTGCACGTTCTGCCCAGCCCGCAAGCCGCCAGTGACGCCGCCGCCCAGCGCTGGGTGGCATTGGCCCGCATCGCCATCACCCGGGATGGCCGCTTCAATGTCGCCCTGTCCGGCGGCGGCACACCACGGCAACTCTATGAACGGCTCGCCCGCCCGCCCCTGCGCGAGGAAGTGGACTGGCACCGGGTCCATCTGTTCTTCGGAGACGAACGCAGCGTCCCTCACGATCATCCCGACAGCAACTACCGCATGGCCCGGGAGACCTTGCTGGAACGGGTCCCAGTCGCTGCGGAGCACGTGCACCCTATCACCGCCCGTGTCGCACGGATCCGGCAGGACGCCTGGGACTACGGCCGACTGCTCTGCCGCGAACTTCCCCTGACCCCCAGCGGGGTCCCGCGTTTCCACGTGATCCTGCTCGGCCTGGGTCCCGATGGCCATGTGGCATCCCTGTTTCCGGGAACCTGCATTCAGCACGAAACGCGGCTTCCGACGGGGGCGGTCTACGTGCCTCGGCTGAAAACTTGGCGGATCAGCCTCACCTACCCGGTGCTCAACCAAGCGGACCACATCCTGCTACTTGCCGAGGGAGAAGGCAAGGCCGACATCGTGGCCCGCGCGCGGCAGCGCGCCGCCACGTCTGACCTTCTACCCATCCAGCGGATCGAGCCGGTGGGTACCATGGAGTGGTTTCTGGATCGCGCAGCGGCGGCGCGACTTCCCACCGGGAACGCGCCGGCATGAAGGTCCTGGCGGGAGACCTGGGCGGCACCAAGACCCTGCTGCTGGTAGCCGATTGTGGACCGGGTACCTGCATTCCACTGCGCGAACAGCGCTACGAGAGTGCCACGTACGAGGGTTTGCTTCCCATGGTAGAGGAGTTTCTGGGGACCCTGGGGCGCGAACGCGTGGGTATCGAACGCGCCTGCTTTGGCGTAGCCGGTCCGGTAGCGCCGGTGTCTCCGGAACGCCAGCGGGCGCGGATCACCAACTTGCCCTGGGAACTGGACACCGCGCAGCTCGCCGGCGACCTGGAACTGAGGCGGGTCCGCCTCATCAACGATTTCCAGGCGGTGGGCTATGGCGTCGAGGCACTGCAGGACGACGACCTGGTGACGCTCCAGCGGGGAGAACCGGTCCACGGCGGGCCCCGGGTGGTCATCGGCGCCGGAACCGGGCTCGGCGAGGGGCTGCTGCTCTGGCACGCGGACCACTACGAGGCGTTGGCCTCGGAGGGCGGCCATGTGGATTTTGCGCCCACGGATGCGGAACAGGATGCAGTACTCGAGGGCCTGCGCCGGGAATATGGGCGAGTCTCCTACGAGCGGGTACTTTCCGGGCCTGGGCTGGTAAACGTGTTCCGGCATCTGCCGTTAGGGGCGGGCGAGACGCCGTCCGCCGCCCTGCAGCAGGCCTTGACGCAAGGAGATCCTGCGGCGGCCATCAGCGAGTTCGCCCAATCCGGCCGAGACGCCATCGCGCAACGCGCCTTGACGTGCTTCATTCGCATCTATGGCGCCCAGTCAGGTAACCTGGCGCTGACCGTGATGGCCACAGGCGGGGTGTTCTTGGCGGGCGGCATCGCAGCGAAGATCCTGCCCCAGTTGCGCGAGGGTCCGTTCCTGGACGCCTTCCTTGACAAGGGACGGATGGGCCCGCTCCTGAAACGGTTCCCGATCCACGTAATCCGCAACCCCCGCGTGGGACTGTTGGGCGCCGCCCTGGCCGCCAGCCGGTTGTAGAGATCAACGCTTGGGATGCAGCGGGATCACATGGTCATTGACGCTGAGGGTGCCGTTGCGGTAGCGCAGCGCCAAGTCACAACGTGCGTCGGTGCACCGCAGCAGCCCCTGGGCCTCCAGACCCTGCATACGCTGTTTGGCCATCAGGCCGGCCAACATGGTCAATCGTGCGTCATCGGCTTCGCCCAGGGTGCCCTGCTGCCGGGCCACAGCCAATTGCGCCCGCGCCTGGTGCGCCAACAGGGACCGCACCAGCACCGGCGGGATCTGAAGGTCAGCACTGCCCTGCAGATGCTGCAGCCAGCCGTTGCCAGCCGCACCCGCATCGTAACCGGTGGCGTCGAATTTCACCTGTCCATGCCCCTGCACGCCCCCGACCGGCGTTTTGAAACTCAAACGCCGGATCTCCACCTCCGGTGAGCGGTGCAACAGGGCCGGGAGCAGGATGCGAAACTGCTCCGCCAACCGCAATTGCAATTGTTTCTGGGTCAGACGGCGGGATCGCAGATCCTGCAATGCCGTCTGGAACTGCACCAAAGCAGCGGCGTCCAGATCCCGGGCCGTGACATCGTACTCGGCCGGCCCGACATCGACACCGCCGAGGGTCATGTGCGCAACGCGGGAATTTACTGCCAAGGTGACCGCGCCGTCGCTCTCCCCACTGGTACTCTGCAAGGTCACGTCGCGCAACACCACCGGCGTCGCGCCGGTCCTGCCGTTGGTCACCGTGAACGCGCCCACATGCAGCGTGGACGAACCTAGCATGAGTCCCGACGCACCCCGCTGCCCGCGTCCAACCAGATGTACGTCCCCGATCTTCACCGCCCCCGCCGCTCCCAGAAACGAGACGCCCACCAGGGTCAGATCCTGCGTGCTGCGGCTGAAGTCTCCGGCCATTTCCACGCGGCCTTGCAGCCCCTTCCACGCCAACGTCCCGGGAAGAATCGCGCCAATGGGCATACGGAACGCAGGTATCCCAATCCGGGTATCGCTAGCACCGGACAAGTGGACCACCGTAACCATGGTGAGGGGCGGGTGGCCACCGGCATCGCGCATCAACGTGCTCATGGTCTGTGGGTTGAGATCCAGCGCGGTGTGGACGACCGCCTGGACCGGCGCCCACCCGGCGGCGCGCCAGTCCCGGAACGGGAACGGACCGTGGTCGATCCGTTGCGCAATATTGAACGTGATTTCGCGGGTCGAAACACCGGCACCCGGTGCCGCTGGCAACCGCCCGGTCGGAATCCTCACAGTCACCGCGACCCGTGCCCGGGAGGAAAACCAGCCCCGGTCATAGGCGCGGATCTGAAATGAAACCGGACCGTTCGCGCTGGCCGCGCGCAGCACGCCGTCATAAGTACGCTCCGCCCGCACCCCCATCCAGTACGGGCTTACGCCCAGCAGGCCGGCAAATACCACTAGGGCCGGGACAAAGATCAACTTTCTAGTCATGGTGCACCTGTCATCACTGGAAAGACCCCCCGGTCCGGCGAATCGGGGGCGCTACCCCAGCACCCCTGCCCGGGGCCGACCAGTCCCCTGGGTACACGGTCGGAGCGCGCCCGTAAGGCCTGCTATCGGCGCCGCAAACCATGGGCTTTAGGGGGCTTTCCACGTTTCCCCAGGGTACCCCGTCGCCTGGGCCCTTGCACGGCCAGTCGCATTCGGTTGAAATAGCGCGATGAACAAGCAGACGGACTACCGGGTGCACGTCGACGTCGAGTCGATCTACATCGAAGAGCAGTCGGCGCCCGCCGATCAGCGCTACGTATTCGCCTACACGGTCACAATCCGCAACCTCGGTGGGGTGCCGGCGCGGCTCATGACCCGCCATTGGATCATCACCGACGCCAACGGCAAGACGCAGGAGGTACGCGGTGAAGGCGTCGTGGGCGAACAACCGTACCTCAAACCCGGGGAAGGCTTCCAGTACACCAGTGGTACCATGATCGAAACCCCGGTGGGCAGTATGCGGGGAAGCTACCAGATGGTGGCGGACGACGGCGCCGAATTCGACGCGGATATCCCCACGTTCACCCTTTCCGTGCCCCGTACTCTGCACTAGGAATCTGTCCGGTTCGGGGCGTTCCGCCCAAAACAGACTCGGGCGCCGCGACACTGGTGACGGCCGGGCGGCACCATCATCGGCCGCACGTCGAAACGGAACCATCCCTGGACCTGCGCGCACCCGGTTGCGATCGGCCACAGGTGCGACGCGCTACACAGACCCATGAGGAGTTACCGCTACGTGGCCACCTACGCCATCGGAGACCTGCAGGGTTGCCATGATGAACTGCAGCGATTGCTGGAGCGGTTGAACTTCGATCCGGCCCGGGACCACCTTTGGTTCACCGGTGACTTGGTAAACCGCGGACCAAAATCGTTGGAAACCCTGCGCCTGGTGCACAACCTGGGCGACCGGGCATTGACGGTGCTAGGCAATCACGACCTGCATCTGCTGGCCCAAGCCGCCGGGCTCCAGGAAAAATCCCACCGGCGCGACACCCTGGCGCCTATCCTCCACGCACCGGACCGCGATGAACTGCTCCACTGGTTGCGCCATCGTCCGCTACTGCACCACGATCCCCAACTCGGCTACACGTTGATCCATGCAGGGCTTCCACCCCAGTGGGGCCTGGAGCAAGCCCAGGCCCGTGCCAGCGAGGCCGAAACCGCGCTACGCGGGCCCGAATATCCGGGCCTGCTGCAGCATCTGTATGGGGATTGGCCGCCACGCTGGAACGATGAACTGGCCGGCTGGGACCGGTTGCGATTCATCATCAATTGCCTGACGCGGTTACGCTACTGCACTGCGGACGGGGAACTGACGCTGCAGGAGAAGGGCCCCCCCGGAACCCAGCCGGCACCCTTTCGGCCGTGGTTCTCCGTAGCGGGCCGTGCCAGCGCCGGGCTGCGCATCGTCTTCGGACACTGGTCAACCCTCGGACCGGTGGCCGAACCCGGGATCTATCCACTGGATACGGGGTGCGTTTGGGGCGGGCGGCTCACCGCCCTGCGCCTGGATGGCAAGCCCCGGTGGATACACCTGCGTTGTGCCGCCGCCGGTGCGTAGCACTAGGTGGCGGCTATCGGCTACTGAAAGGCTGACCGCGCGGCAATTCAGGGTCGTTCCCGGCCCTTCACCGGACAGGTGTTGATCCCCAGAATCGACCAGCCCGGGCACCACCCGGTGGCCGCGGTGCCCAGCGGAATCAATCCCACCAGCCCCCAGTAACGGGCGTTGCCCTTCAGAAAGAACAGCAGGGAGAGTAGTCCCAAACCGACCACAACGCGGACAATCTTGTCGACATTACCAACGTTCTTCTCCATGAGCCACCTCCAGAACGCGCAATCGTGAATCGCCGTGCGCGGTAACCAGCGTCCGTCCCATGGGATGGTACGGGTCCGCCGGACCCGGTTCAAGTAACATCGGAGGCGGCCCCGGTGCGTTCCAGCACCAAAAACGTCATCGGGTGGGGATTGTGTGGATCCGCTGGATGCTCCTCGCGCCCGGTCTCGCGCCAAGCGCCCGGTGCCAAGTCCGGAAACCAAGTGTCACCCTCCACCATGGCATGCACGAGGGTTAGATGGATCCTCTGTGCCCGCGGCAGTGCCTCCCGGTAGAGCTGTGCACCGCCGATCACCATCACCTCCTCACCCTGCGCCGCGGTCAAGGCGTCTTCCAGGGAGCCGGCCACGATACAGCCCGGCGCCAAGCGGGATGGATCTCGGCTAACCACGATGTTACGCCGTCCCGGCAGCGGGCGACCGATCGACGCATAGGTACGCCGCCCCATGATCACCGTTTTACCCAGAGTGACCGCCTTGAAATGCCTCAAGTCTGCGGGCAAATGCCAGGGCAGCCGCTGCCCTACGCCGATCACCCGGTTCTCCGCCATGGCGACTACCAGTGCAAGGATCATGGATACGACGCCGCGGTCAAACCTGGGGCCGGGCAATGAGACACGCGCCCGGCATCACACTGCGACCGGGGCCTTGATCGGCCCGTGGCACCGATAATCCACGAGCTCGAAGTCCTCATATCGGAAGCCGAACAGATCCCGAACCGCGGGGTTCAGGCACATTCTGGGTAACGGATACGATTTGCGGTTCAGTTGCGTCCGCGCCTGATCCATGTGGTTGAGGTAGAGGTGCGCGTCGCCCAGCGTATGAATGAATTCGCCCGGCTGCAGATCGCACACCTGGGCCACCATCAGCGTCAGTAGCGCGTAGGAAGCGATGTTGAACGGCAGCCCAAGAAAAATGTCCGCACTGCGCTGATAGAGTTGGCAGGACAGCCGGCCCTCGGAGACGTAGAATTGGAAAAGCACGTGACAGGGCGGCAGCGCCATGCGTTCCAGCTCGCCCACGTTCCAGGCGCTCACCAGCAAGCGCCGCGAATCCGGGTTGGTGCGGATCTCATCCACCACCGCCCGCATCTGGTCGATACGCCGTCCGTCGGGCGCCGGCCACGAGCGCCACTGGCTACCGTAGACCGGTCCCAGTTCCCCGCGCTCGTCCGCCCACTCATCCCAGATGCTCACCCCGTGCTCGCGCAGATAGCCGATATTGGTATCGCCGCGCAGAAACCACAGCAGTTCGTAGAGGATGGACTTCAGGTGCAACTTCTTGGTGGTTACCGCCGGAAAGCCACGGGCGAGGTCGAAGCGCAACTGGTAGCCGAAGATGCTGAGGGTTCCGGTGCCGGTGCGGTCGCCTTTGCGAACGCCGGTTTCCAGCACATGGCGCATGAGATCGAGATACGGTTGCATATTGCAGTGTCTTCCCGTCTACGAACACCGTGCCGGGCTCGGGATCCGGTTCTGATCAGAACAGTCAGGCCGCGCCGGGCGCGCGATTTCGGTATGCGTACCAGAGCAACGCCAAGCCGATCAGCGCCATGGGGAACGACAGAACCTGGCCCATGGTAAGCCAGCCGAAGGCCACGAACCCGAGCTGCGGGTCGGGCTGACGCACGAATTCCACGGCGAAACGGAACGTCCCGTAGCATAGCAGGAACAACCCGGATACCGCCATGGTGGGGCGAGGCCTGCGGGAAAACAGCCAGAGGATCGTAAACAGTACCACGCCTTCCAGAAACGCCTCGTAGAGTTGGGAAGGTTGACGGGGTACGCGGCACAGATACTCGGGGAAGCGGTTGCAGGAGAGCTTCATCGCCCACGGCAGGTTGGATGCACGACCCCACAATTCCCCGTTGATGAAGTTTCCGATACGCCCGGCACCAAGCCCAATCGGCACCAGGGGTGCGACGAAGTCCGCCACCTCGAAGAGGCGCTTGTGGTAACGCCGCCCGAACCACCACATGCCGGCCAATACCCCTAGCAGCCCGCCGTGGAACGACATTCCACCCTGCCAGATCTTGAGGATCACTGTCGGATGGGCCAGGAAACCTGGGAGGTCGTAGAACAGCATATAACCGATCCGTCCGCCCAGGATCACGCCGAGGAACCCGTAGAACATCACGTCCGCCACTTGGTCCCGGTCCCACCCGGAATCGGGCCGCGCCGCACGCCGCAGTGCCAGCCACCAGGCGGCGGCGAATCCGACCAGGTACATGAGGCCGTACCAACGGATCTTCAGCGGACCGAGGCTAAGGGCTATGGGATTGATGTCAGGATAGGTCAGCATGCCATTTACCTGTACGCGCGCCGGTTCACAGGAAACGATCGTTCATGGATTAGAAACCCGCCGGCAGAACCCGGGCGAACAACGCCTTCAGGTAACCGGTCTCGGGGATCGCCGGATGCACGGGATGGTCCGACGATTGGGAGCCCTGGGCGAGCAACTGCAGACTGCGATCCAGGTGACGGGCGGACTGCAGCAAGACGTCCCGCAGCTCATCGCGACCCATGTGATAGGAACACGAGCAGGAGACCAATATGCCGTCCTGGGCAAGGACCTGCATGGCCATCCGATTGAGCCGATGATACGCCTCCAGACCCGCCTTGAGATCACGTTTTCGTTTGATGAATGCCGGCGGATCCACCACCACCACGTCGAATCGCTCGCGTTCCTCACGCAGCGCCTTGAGCGTATCGAAGACATCCCCAGGCACGGTCTCCACCCGGTCTACGACGCCGTTCAGTGCCGCGTTCTCCGCGATCTGGTCCGATGCCTTGGACGAGGCCTCCACGCAACGCACGTGCTCCGCACCATGGACCGCCGCCTGGATACCCCAGCCGCCGAGGTAACTGAACAGGTCCAAAACGCGGCGCCCGGCCACATATTCTACAGCCCGGCGCCGGTTATCGCGTTGGTCGTAGTACCAACCGGTCTTCTGGCCCTCCTGTAGGGGCACCCGGAAGCGGCACCCGTTCTCCTCCAGGATAACCGCGTCCGGAACCGCGCCGTGCGCCACCTCCACATAGGATTCCAAGCCCTCCAATGCGCGGATCGGACTGTCGTTGCGCAACAGGATCCCCTGCGGAGCGAGCACCTTGCATAAGGCGGTCACTACGTCTTCCCTCATCCGTTCGATGCCGGCGGTTGAGAACTGCGCCACCAGAATCTGGCCGTAGCGGTCCACCACCAGGCCGGGCAGGCCGTCGGCCTCGCCATGAACGAGACGATAGTGCGGCGATGGATACAAGCGTTCGCGCAGCGACAACGCCACCTTTAGCCGATGCACCAGCAAGGATCGGTCCAGGGGGTGGTGGGCGTCACGGCTCACCAGCCGGGCGCAAATCAGCGAGTGCGGGTTGACGTACCCGGTGCCGAGCGGCTTCCCATTGTGGGCTTGCAGCTCCACGGCCTGCCCAGGGGAAAAGTCCGTCAGCGGCGTCTGCACGACATCGACCTCATTACTGAAGACCCATAGGTGCCCGGCACGCAGCCGACGCTCTTCGTGGGATTTCAGGCGCAAGGCAGGGAGGCCAGTCTCCATGGACAGTGCAGGCACACTCATGCGACATTCCAGCGGCGCAGCGTGTTCCATAAGGACAGGATACGCTACGCCGCGGTGGATTAGGACCGGTTACGACCGGCCCAGCATAATCCCTGCGCGGCGACCCAGCAACACCGTGCGCGCAATTTTCCGAGTAACGACCCACTCCCGTATACTAAACGCCATCCGTGACCGTCGAGCGCCCGGAGATCCGCGGTCTACCTGATCACCACAGCCAAGTTCCCGCCCCGGTACCTAAGACGATTGCCTTCGGCTGGCGGTTCCTGATCCAACCATGGCCTAATGTGGTGTTGCACGTTAGGGGGCCCATTCAGCGCACCGCCGGACACGGCTTGGTAAAATTTGGCGGTACGACTCTCCCGCGCGCGCAGATTGCCGGTGGTGGCGCAGTTCGCATGGATGATCCCCCAACTGTCACGGTCCCAAACCGTGTCCCAGGAGTGGTAGCGGTGCGATTGGCGCTACTGGATCTAGACGGCACCCTGCTCGCAGGGCCCAGCTCCGAGCAGCTGTTCATCCTCCACCTGTTGCGCAACCGCATCCTCGGCCCGCGCCAGGGGTGGGCCGCCGCCGGCTTTCTGTGGCGCTACTCCGGACGTTACGGCCGTCACGTCTGGAGAAAGGACAAGGCGTATCTCTCCGGGTTGGACGCCGCGCTGTTGGTTCCCGTGGCCGCCGCCTTCGTGCGCAATTTCCTGATCAGCAGACTGCGTCCCGCGATGCTCGAACGTCTCCGCCGCCATCAGCGCGACGGGGACATCCCGATCCTGCTGACCGGGACCCTGGACCTCATCGCCGGGCCGCTGGCCAACCACCTGGGTATCTCCCACTGGTGCGCCACGATCTGCGCCCAGCGCCACGGGCGCTTCATGCCACAACCGCCGGAACGCCACCCGTTCGGCCGCGAGAAACTGGCCCTGGCGTCGTGCCTTGCAGAACAGCTGGGCCTGGCCCTGGCCGACGCCACCGCCTACGCGGACTCCCGCCATGACCTGCCGCTGCTGGAAGCGGTGGCGCACCCGGTGGCGGTCAACCCGGCGCCGGGACTCGCCCGAGCCGCGCATCGGCGCGGTTGGGAGGTCCTCACCGACTGATCACGGGATCGGCGATCGCCGCATCGGATGCCGGCACCGGCAGGGCACTCCGGTCGAGCGTCTGGCATTCGCGGAAGATCCGTTTGTCGCACGCCGCACAGCGCAACGCGTCCAGCCGCGGGAAGATCCCCGCAATGGCGTCCACCTTGGAGTCGAACACGTGGTCGGCACCGATCAACTGCAGGTAGCCGCCCCGCTCCAAGGGGTCACGCACGCCCTTCTTCAACCCGCAGAGATACAGGTCACCGCCGGTTGCCCGGGCGCGCTGGGTCTCCTGGGCGAGCATCTCAGCCCCGGCCACATCCACGAAGTTGACCCCATGGCAGATCAACAGCACATGACGTTGTTGCGGGTTCGCCTCCTGCATCTTATGGAGGGACTGCTGTACATGGTCCACCGCCCCGAAGAACAGCGAGCCGTCGATCCGGACCATACGCAGCTGCGGACACGCCGGGAGCCGGTCGCTGGTCACGAACCGGCGCTTGGGCAAGCTCGGATCAGGGACCCGCGCCACCACCCGCGGGTGCGCCGTGCGATTCAGGTACAACACCAGCGAAAGGATCACGCCCACGTAGATGGCGAATTCGAGTTCCACGAACAGGGTGGACAGGAATGTGGTGACGAGTACCGCGGCGTCCGCGCGACTGGTCTTCAAGATGCCTTTGATCTGGTGAAAATCGATCAGGTTGTAGGCCACCAGCAGAATGATCCCGGCCATGGACGGGATTGGCAGATACGCGGTCAGAGGGGCAACCAGCAGCAGGATCAGGGCCAGGCACAGGGCCGCGAAAATCGCCGCCATGGGTGTCTGGGCCCCGGCCTGATAGTTGATCCCGGAACGCGTAAAAGAGCCGGATCCGGCATAAGCGGAGAAGAAACTTCCGACCATGTTCGACAGCCCTTGGCCGATGAACTCCTGGTTGCCGTCGATGCGCTGGTGGGAACGAGTTGCGATGGCACGGGCGATGGACACCGCCTCGATCAGGCCCAGCATGGACACCGCCAGCGCCCCAGGGGCCAGTTGGCGGATAGTCTCCAGAGAAAAGTCCGGGGCGGCCAGGGGCGGCAGATGGGCGGGGAGCGAGCCCACCAGGCGCACCCCGTGCTGCGCACCGCCCAGTAACAAACTCACGATGCTACCCACTACCATGGCCAGCAACATGCCCGGCCAACGTGGGCGATAGCGCCGGAGCAGCAGCGCGGCAATCAACGTGATGCTGGCCACCGCCACGACGTAGAAATTCGTCTGCCCGGCCTTGACCCACAGGTCGATCCAGGTGTTGAGAAACGACTCCCCGGGGGGGACGCCCACGCCCAGGTAATGTTTGAACTGGCTGGTGGCGATGAGGATCGCCGCCCCGGCGGTAAAACCAACCACTACCGAGTGGGACACGAAATTGACCAGCGCCCCGAGCCGCGCGACACCCAAGGCGAACTGAAACACCCCGGCAATGAAGGTCAGAGTGAGGGCATAGCTGATGAAGCTGGCAGTACCCGGCTCGGCGAACGGGCTTACCGTGCTGAACACGACAATGGAGATCGCGGTGGTCGGTCCCGAGATCAGGTGTTGGGAAGAACCAAACAGCGCCGCCACTATGGGGGTGATAATGGCGGTATAGAGACCGTACTCGGGAGGGAGCCCGGCGATCATCGCGAAGGCGACGCCCTGGGGCAATACCACCACGGCGTTGGTCAACCCCGCCAACAGGTCTTGACGGAGCGTGCGCCGGTTCACCGTGGGGGCCCAGCGCAGGAACGGGAATACCCATGCCCACGGCCCGTCGCGCAACGCCGACCGAGTCATCTGCCCCTCCCCCACTGACGTCTCGCCGGCGATCGATGGCCAGCCATGGCCCGGCCCGCGCGCGCCGGCAGCGGCGGACCACAAGCGGTCACCCGGCCACGGTGCAGGTGCCGGGCAAGAACCAAAGGACCGGAATGACGGAACCGGTGCCCCAGGGGCCGTGCGGGGCCCGGCCGGAACTCGACACCCCTGGAGTGACAATCCTCGTGCGCGCACGGGGGCCGGGCAAGTCGCTGCCCAGCATAGCAAACCGGTCCTGCGCCTTAAAGGCGCACGCCGCGCCGGGCCGAGACAGTCCACGCGGGAAACCGTATATTGGGGGGTCCAAAAGCGAAATCCCGGGAAATCGGCTCATGACGACAGCACACGGCACATCTACCGCTAACCACCTGCTCCACGAGACCAGCCCCTACCTCCTACAGCATGCCCACAACCCAGTGGAGTGGTACCCATGGGGCCCCGATGCGTTGGAACGGGCACGGCAGGAAGACCGGCCGATCCTGCTGTCCATCGGTTATTCCGCCTGCCACTGGTGTCATGTGATGGCCCACGAGTCTTTCGAGGACTCGGAAACTGCCGCGTTGATGAACCGGCTGTTCGTGAACATCAAGGTGGATCGGGAAGAGCGTCCGGACCTGGATAAGGTCCATCAAACCGCCCACCAGCTGCTGACCCAGCGTCCCGGCGGTTGGCCCCTCACCGTGTTCCTCACCCCCGATGACCGGATCCCGTTCTTCGCCGGCACCTATTTCCCCGGGGAACCGCGCCACGGTCTGCCGGGCTTCAAGGACCTGCTGCAACGAGTCGCGGCGTTCTATCCCACGCACCGGCAGGAGATCCGCAGGCAGAACGATTCTCTGCGGGACGCATTGAC
Organism: Chromatiales bacterium 21-64-14; assembly: GCA_002255365.1. Classification (NCBI taxonomy): domain Bacteria; kingdom Pseudomonadati; phylum Pseudomonadota; class Gammaproteobacteria; order Chromatiales; species Chromatiales bacterium 21-64-14. Next base: position 29,821 of record NCBI01000010.1, on the reverse strand, counting down.
GGCCCTCACCGGCGCGGGCGCATCCCAGGACTCAGCGACCTTGACCCCGGCGCCCCTCGCGGTGGCACGGCAGCAACTCGAACACAGCTACGACGAACGCTATGGCGGATTCGGCGCGGCCCCGAAATTCCCCCATCCCACCAGCATCGAATACCTGTTACGACGCTGGGCCGATGCCCGGGACAGCGGCCACGAGGATACCCGTGCCCGGGAGATGGCGGCGTCGACCCTGCGGAACATGGCCCGTGGCGGCCTTTACGACCAGATCGGGGGGGGATTCTGCCGGTACTCGGTGGATGAACGCTGGATGATCCCCCATTTCGAAAAAATGCTGTACGACAACGGGCCGCTGCTGGCCCTCTACAGCCAGGCCTGGCACGCCACCGGCGAGCCCTTGTTTCAGCGCGTGGCCCAGGAGACCGCCGCGTGGGTGATGCGCGAGATGCAATCCCCGGAAGGCGGCTATTACTCGACGTTGGATGCCGACTCCGAAGGCGAGGAGGGACGCTACTACGTGTGGGACCGGGACACGTTACAGGCCCGACTGGACGAACCAGTCTACCGGGTATGCGCCGCGCGCTTCGGCCTGGACCAGCCGCCCAACTTCGAAGGGCGCTGGCACCTGAACGTCCACCGGGATTTGGCCGCCACCGCACGCGCTGTAGGAATCCCCGAGGACGAGGCCGCGCGCCTGTTGGCCGCAGCCCGCGAGCAATTGCACGCGATCCGCGCGGAGCGCGTCCGCCCGGGCCGCGACGAGAAAATTCTGACCAGTTGGAACGCGCTCATGATCAAGGGCATGGCAATAGCCGCGCGGCACCTGGGCGACCCGGAGTGGGTCCGCTCCGCAGAACGGGCCTTGGAATTTCTGCGCACCACCCTGTGGCAGGACGGCCGGTTGCTGGCCACCTACAAGGACGGCCGTGCGCACCTCAACGCCTACCTGGACGACTACGCCTTCCTGCTGGACGCGATCCTGGAATTGCTCCAGGTGCGCTGGTGCGACGCGGACCTGGCCTTCGCGCGGGACTTGGCGGAGGCACTGCTGGCGCGCTTCGAAGATCGGAACACCGGCGGCTTTTTCTTCACCTCTAACGACCATGAACCCCTCATTCAGCGGCCCAAGCCGCTGGGGGATGACTCCACGCCGTCCGGAAACGGAGTCGCGGCCTACGCCCTCAACCGACTCGGCCACCTGCTGGCGGAACCGCGCTACCTGGAGGCCGCCGAACGCACCCTGAAGGCCGCCTACCCAGCGCTCCAGCAGGTCCCCTATGCCCACATCAGCCTGCTCATCGCCTTGGATGAGTCGCTCCGTCCGCCCCAGGTCGTGGTCCTGCGGGGAGCCGCCGAGGCCCTGCCGCAGTGGTGGGCACACGCCGCCGGTCCCTACGCGCCGCACCGGATGACCCTGGCAATCCCCGGGGACGCCCAAACCGCTGCGGGGGTGCTGGGCCAACCACCGGCTGCGGACGGGGTCATCGCCTACATATGCACGGGCACCGCCTGCGGCCCGCCGGTAACCTCCCTGGAGGACCTGGAACCGGCCTTGCGCAGGGCGCACCCGGGCTGAGGGACGGCGGCACGCAAAAACCCGTCCCGTGGATGCACCGGGCGGGGCCGCATTCCCTACCCACGGGTACAGACGAGACGCGACGTTGCTGAGCGTCCCGCGGTTTCCGCGGCGGAACTCGACGTGGTTTCGGCTGATTTGAACGGCTGGGGTTTTTAATGGGTACTGAAGGAAGCAGCCGTGGCGTGCTTCCCCACCCATTCGCCACCTAGCCGATCACCCTGTCCTGGTGGCCCTCCTACAGAAGGTTGAGGGAATGATCTTCTGAGCGTCGGGTTACTAACGTATTCCTTGGCAAGTACCTGCCATGCACGTTAGCGCGGGTCCGCGGGTAACCCGGAAGGAAGCGCCACCTATTCTCCCTGGTTCACCGCCGCGTGCGTGGTACCGGCACCGTCCGGCGTCACCGTCCCGGCGGCCGGCCGCCACACCAAATCCAGTTCGCGCGCCGCCCGCACGTCATCCAGGCGTCGTACCGGCAGGGTATAAGGCGCCCCGCGGACCCGTTCCGGGTTCTCCCGGGCCTCGGCGCGGATCTTCACCATGGCCTCGACGAATCCGTCCAGGGTCTCGCGGGATTCGGTCTCCGTGGGTTCGATCAACAAGCACTCGGGCACCAGCAACGGGAAATAGGTGGTGGGCGCGTGGTAGCCGTAGTCCAGCAGCCGCTTGGCCAGGTCCATCGCGCGCATACCGAGTTCCCGTGCCTCCGGCTTCAGGGTGAGAATGAACTCATGGGTCGCGCGCCGCGACGGGTAGGCAAGCTGGAATCCCCCGGCGCGCAGCCGCGCCTGAAGATAATTGGCGTTGAGCACGGAGAATTCCGCGACCCTCTCCATGCCCCGGCGTCCCAGCATCCGCGCATAGGCGTAGGCGCGCAGCAATACCCCCGCATTTCCCGCAAAGGCGGAAAGCCGGCCGATGCTCTGGGGCCGGTCCTGCTCGGTCAGCCAGCGGTACTCGCCGCGTTCGCACGCCACCATGGGCACCGGTAGAAACGGGAGCAGCCGCGCACCCGCACCCACCGGACCAGCGCCCGGACCACCGCCACCGTGGGGGGTGGAAAAGGTCTTGTGCAGGTTCATATGGATAACGTCAAAGCCCATATCCCCGGGACGCACCTTTCCCAGGATGGCGTTGAGGTTCGCGCCGTCGTAGTAGAGGAGTCCGCCGGCGTCATGCACGATGCGCGCGATCTCCTGGATATGGCGCTCGAACACTCCCAGGGTGGACGGATTGGTCAGCATCAGGCCCGCGGTCTGCGGCCCCACTGCCGACTTCAAGGCCTCGAGGTCCACGTCGCCATTGCGCCCGGTGGGAATCTCGCGGACCGCGTAACCACACATGGCGGCGGACGCGGGATTCGTGCCGTGGGCCGCGTCCGGCACCAGGATTTCGGTACGCGCGGCGTCGCCGCGGGCGTCGTGGTAGGCGCGGATCATGGCGACCCCGGCGAACTCCCCCTGGGCCCCGGCCATGGGTGCCAGGGACACCCCCTGCAGGCCGGTCACGTCCTGGAGTATCTCCTGGAGGTCGTACAGACAGGCCATGAAGCCCTGGCTCAGGGACTCATGTGCGGCGGGATGACGGCACAAAAAGCCCGGGAGCATCGCGAGGCGGTTGGCGCCCCGCGGGTTGTACTTCATGGTGCAGGAGCCCAACGGATAGAAATGGGTGTCGATGGAGAAGTTTTTCTGGGACAGCCGCGTGTAATGACGGACCACGTCCAGTTCCGAGACCTCCGGCAACACGGCACGCCGACGCCGCCGCAGGTGTTCCGGAATACCCTGACATTCCCTCGCCACCGGCAACTGGGCACGATTCAGCCTGCCCGGGCGGGAGCGTTCAAAGATAAGCATGTTAGTTGAATCCTGTACCGGAAGTCCGCACGGGCATCCCGTGCCTATCGAATCGGTGCGAGGAACCGCGGGACAACTACGGCGCTGTCCTCGAGTAACCGGTTAAAAGCATCTCCCGCCTGTGCCGTAAGGGGCCTTCGCCCTTGAACCATTGGGTCCAGGTGGGGACACCGGCCGGCGTATCAGGCTTTCCGCCAGAGGCGGACATGCACACAACACCGACGACTTTGCCCCCGGGGCGTTACTCTAGGGTCAAGGATTTTCCCAGTCCCTACTCGAACACCGCAGGAGATGCCAAACCGAAAATCAATACACATGCACCACTACAGATCTAATTGCCGGCCGTGATTGAGCGCCTCTTCCACTTTATCCCGCAGCGCGCGGATCCGCACCCCGAAGTTGCGGCCATAGTGATTGCGGTGCGCCTGCTGCTGCAGCAACTCGTGGGTGATATTAAGGGCCGCCATCACGGCGATGCGGTCCATGCCGACCACCTTCCCACTGTCCCGGATCTCCTTCATGCGCCCACTGAGATAGCGTGCACTAGTGAGCAAACCGTCCTGCTCGTCTTCCGGACAAGCCACCAGGTATTCCTTGTCCAGGAGATGGACCGAAACGGCGGCGGTCTTCTCAGTCATCAACCGTGCTCCATGGTTCGCAGTCGTGTGACCATGGATTCCACACGGCTGCGCGCCAAGTCATTGCGCTGGACCAATTGCGCGCGCTCCTGGGACAAAACGTCGAGACGCGCATTGAGCGCCTGATTCTCCGCTTTCAGACGCTCGCACAGCCGCACCAGTTCGTCTACCCGGAGTTCCAGGCGGCGGAATTCTTCCTCCGCCACGTCGTTGGGATTTTCGCTTGCCATAGCTCCAATATAGAGCCGACGCCGAGTCCGGTCAACGCCCGCGATAACCCAGCTTGGGTTCTAATTCTCTTAGTGATACCATGGGGTTAGCAGCCGCGTCGCGGCGAGTGGACCGCGCGCTCACGGCGGCACCGGCGAACCGTCCTATGAACAACGATCCCCTCAGCCGATTCCACCGGGACCACCCCCAACGGCCCGATGCACGCATCGTCGAGGGGCGGACCGGGACCGGAAGGTCCTGCCGCATCGTTGATAACACGGCCACCGTCGCTCCGGCCGAGTTGGCCGCCCTGCTCCAGGATCTGATCCGGGCACAACGGTTCGGACTTGGCGGGCACTCCACGGGGCCGGATCACGCCATCACCATCGGCGGGCCGGTAGGCACCCATATCCAGTTGGACGGCCGGCTGTACCGGTTGTTGGTGTTCCCCTACGAAGCCCGGATCGAGGATTTTTGATGGAGAGCCCGCCCGTTCCCGTGGACTTCCACGAGGTCCACGACGCGCTGGAACAGGCCGACGCCGACACCGGCGCCGCGGAAGCCCATGGCCTGCTGTGCGGGATGCTGTGCGCACGCGCCGCCACCCCACCCGGCGCGTGGCTGATCCAGGCCTTGGGTAGGCCTACAGACGCCGGGCCCGGGCAGGCAACCTTGACCGGTCTTTATCAACAAACTCTGGAAGCATTCGCCGACGGCGACCTGTCATTCCATCCGCTGTTGCCCGGAGACGAAGCGCCCATCGCGGCGCGCGCCCGATGCCTCGGCCAGTGGTGCGATGGCTTCCTGGCGGGTCTCGGCTTGGCGGACAGTCCCAAACTGGACGAGTTCGCGGGAGAAATCAGCGAATTTCTGCACGACGTCACCGAGATCGTCAAGATCCAGTCGGAGTTGCCGGACGCCCGGGATGAGGACGAGACTGCCTATACGGAGATCCTGGAATACATACGCATGGGGGTCCTGCTTACCTACGAGACCTTAAACCCGCGGGAACCCGGTGCTCCCCTGGGAGGAAGTGTTCACTGAGGCGTAGGCCGCCGCGCCGGATCCAAGACAGCACCCGAGCCCTCCCAGTCATGCGCCGGCGCCGTGGTAAGCGACCCCCAAATTATGAACCGCCTCCACCAGCACCGCGACCCGTTCCGGATCCGTGTCCGCGTGGATACCGTGTCCCAGATTGAACACGTGTCCGGGCCCCGGTCCATACGCCTCCAGGACCGCCTGCACCCCGGCACGAATCCGCTCTGGACCGGCGTAGAGCATCGCCGGATCCAGGTTGCCCTGCAGCGCCACCCGGCCCCCCACCCGGGCGCGGGCGGCACCCAGGTCAGTGGTCCAGTCCAGTCCCAGGGCGTCGCAGCCGCTGGAGGCCATGGCCTCCAGCCACTGCCCGCCACCTTTGGTGAACAGCACCACGGGGACCCGCCGTCCCGCGTGTTCACGGGGCAACTCGTCCACGATACGTTTCATGTAGACCAATGAAAACGCCCGATACGTATCGGGGGACAGCACGCCGCCCCAGGTATCGAACACCATGATCGCCTGGACCCCTGCCTGGATCTGGGCGCGCAGGTAAGCGCTGACACTGCGGGTAACCACCTCCAGGAGCCGGTGCAACGCGGCGGGTTGATCAAACAACAACGCCTTGGTACGGGAGAAGTCACGGCTCGCTCCACCCTCCACCATGTAGGTAGCCAAGGTCCAAGGGCTGCCGGAAAATCCGATCAGCGGCACGGTCCCCCGCAACGCCGCGCGCGCCAAGCGCACAGCATCCAGCACGTAGCGCAGCTCCAGCTCCGGGTCTGGCACCGCCAGGGACCGGATGTCGCGTTCGCTGCGCACCGGTCGCCGGAACCGCGGACCTTCACCGTCCACGAAATACAGGCCCAGTCCCATGGCATCGGGCACCGTGAGGATGTCTGAGAATAGAATTGCAGCATCCAGCGGGAAACGCCGCACCGGCTGCAGCGTCACCTCGCATGCCAGCTCCGGGGTGGTGCACAATTTCATGAAACTGCCGGCCTGCTCGCGCACCACACGGTATTCCGGCAGATAGCGGCCCGCTTGGCGCATGATCCACACCGGCGTGGTATCCACGGGCTCCCGCAACAGGGCCCGCAACAAACGGTCGTTTTCCAGTTCGGTCATACCCATGAGGCACCAGGAACCGGACGCAGCGGGCCGGCGCGTCAAGACAAGATTCGGACACGACGGCGTGCTGCCGCCGCGATTTCAACGCAGGCTACACACCCAGGTAATCGACGATACCGTCCGCCGCCTGACGGCCCTCCCAGACGGCGGTCACCACCAAGTCCGAGCCACGCACCATGTCGCCGCCCGCGAATACCTTGGAATGGCTGGTCTGGTAGCGATATAGCCCGTCCACGCCTACCTGCACCCGTCCGGCGGCATCCAGGCCGATTCCGAAGTCGGTAAACCAGGGCGGTGGACTCGGGCGGAAGCCGAAGGCGATAACCACCCGGTCGGCGGGGATCACCTCCTCGGATCCGGGCACGGGTTCCGGACGGCGCCGGCCGCGCTCGTCCGGCTCACCCAGGCGGGTGGTGACGGTCTTCACGCCCTCCACCCGTGTGTCGCCTATCACCTCGATAGGCTGGCGGTTGAACAGGAACCGCACCCCTTCCTCCCGGGCATTGGCCACCTCACGCCGCGAACCCGGCATGTTTTCTTCGTCCCGGCGGTAGACACAACTCACGCTCTTGGCACCCTGTCGAACAGCAGTGCGGTTGCAATCCATGGCGGTGTCGCCACCACCCAGTACCACGACCCGCTGTCGTGCCATGTCAATAAAACCGGAGGCAGAGGGCTCCAGCTTCAGCACCCGGTTGGCATTGGCGATCAGATACGGGAGGGCCTCGAAGACGCCCGGGAGGTCCTCGCCGGGGAACCCGCCCTTCATGGAGGTGTAGGTGCCCATCCCCAGGAACACTGCGTCGTATTCATCAAGCAGCCGCTGGAACGGAATGTCATGGCCGATCTCCGTGTCAAGCACGAACTCGACGCCCATCTCTTCCAGCACCCGGCGCCGGACCCGGATCACCTCCTTCTCCAGCTTGAACGGGGGGATCCCGAAAGTCAGCAGGCCACCAATCTCCGGGTAGCGGTCGAACACCACCGGCTTGACCCCGTTGCGCACCAGCACGTCGGCGCAACCGATGCCCGCGGGCCCCGCGCCCACCACCGCCACGCGCTTTCCAGTGTCGCGAACTCCCGATAGATCCGGACGCCAGCCCTGGCGCAGGGCCTCATCGGTGATGTATTTCTCCACCGCTCCGATGGTCACCGCGCCGAATCCGTCGTTGAGCGTGCAGGCCCCCTCGCAAAGCCGATCCTGCGGGCACACCCGCCCGCACACCTCGGGCAGGGAATTGGTCCGGTGGCACTGTTCGGCGGCCTCGAACAGGTTGCCCTCCTGGATCAGCTTGAGCCAGTTCGGAATATAGTTGTGTACCGGGCATTTCCATTCGCAATAGGGATTGCCACAGGCCAAGCAGCGTCCCGCCTGCCCGGCCGCCGATGCGGGGTCGAACTGGCCGTAGATCTCCTGCCAATCCCGGATACGGACTTCCACCGAGGTCTTCTTCGGCATGCCGCGCGGAAGGTCGAGGAACTGGAGGAGGTTAGCCATTCTCGATCAAGACCCACAGGTTAGTGCGTGAGCGCCATGCACCACGGTGCCCGCCGGAACGCTGCGGCGGCCCCTATGCCGCACGTTGCAGGGTATCCAGGATGGTCGCCAGATCCACGGCCTTAGGTTTTACGAGCCAGAATCGGCCCACGAAATCCGAGAACTCGTCCAGAATTCTGCGTCCCCATGCACTGCCGGTCTCGGCGACGAATTCCCTGATCAGCGCACGCAGGTAGTTGCGGTGGGCCTCCATATTCTCGGTATCGATACGGTGGATGTCTACCAACTCATGGTTGTAGCGGTCCACGAAAACGTTTTGGAGATCCAATGTAAAGGCGATCCCGCCCGTCATGCCGGCACCAAAGTTGAGGCCGCAGGCCCCGAGCACCGCAACCACGCCGCCCGTCATGTATTCGCAAGCGTGGTCACCGACACCCTCCACCACGGTGATCGCGCCGGAATTGCGCACCGCGAAGCGCTCGCCCGCAAGGCCCGCGGCGAACAACCGGCCTCCCGTAGCACCGTATAAACAAGTGTTCCCCACGATCACGTTTTCCTGGCTCGCGAGGTCGCAGTCCCGGGGCGGGTAGATCACGATCTTGCCCCCGGCCATGCCCTTGCCCACGTAGTCGTTGGCATCGCCCTCCAAATAGAGGTGCAGGCCGCCGGCGTTCCATACTCCGAAGCTCTGGCCCGCGGTACCGGTCAGGCGCAACGTAATCGGGGCCTCGTCCATGCCCAGATTGCCGTGGCGCTGCGCGATCTCGCCCGACAGACGCGCCCCGATGGAGCGGTTGTCGTTCCGCAACCGGTAGTGGAACTCCCCACCGCGCTTATGTTCGATGGCGTCCCGGGTATCCAGTACCATCTGCTCGGCCAACTCGCCCTTATCGAAAGGCTCGTTGCGGGCCACCTGACAGAATTGGGGCTTATCCGGAGCGACGCCATAGTCGGAAAGGATTGGGTCGAGATCCAGGCGCCGCTGCTTGTCGGTCTGCCGCGGCAAGGCGACCAACAAATCCGTTCGTCCTATGAGATCGGTGAGTCGGCGCACGCCGAGCCGCGCCATCCATTCGCGGGTTTCGCGGGCAACGAACCGGAAATAGTTCATTACCATCTCGACCTTGCCGTGGAAGTGGTTCATCCGCAGCACGTTGTTCTGCGTCGCCACACCGGTCGCGCAGTTGTTGAGATGGCAGATGCGCAAGTATTTGCACCCCATGGCGATCATGGGCGCCGTACCGAAGCCGAAGCTTTCCGCCCCGAGGATCGCAGCCTTGACCACGTCGAGTCCGGTCTTGAGTCCGCCGTCGGTTTGCACCCGCACCCTGCCGCGCAGGTCGTTGGCACGCAAGGTCTGGTGCGTTTCGGTGAGGCCGAGTTCCCAAGGGGTGCCTGCGTATTTCACCGAGGCCAGAGGACTTGCGCCGGTGCCACCGTCATAACCCGCAATGGTGATCAGGTCAGCGTAGGCCTTGGCAACCCCCGCCGCTACGGTTCCGACTCCGGCCTCGGAGACCAGCTTGACCGACACCAAAGCCTGGGGGTTGACCTGTTTCAGATCGAAAATCAGCTGCGCCAGATCCTCAATGGAATAGATATCGTGATGCGGCGGGGGCGAGATGAGCGCGATGCCGGGTTTCGCATAGCGCAGACGCGCGATAGTCGCGTCGACCTTGTGCGCGGGGAGTTGACCACCTTCGCCGGGTTTTGCCCCCTGTGCGATCTTGATCTGCAACACCTCGGCATTGACCAGATACTCCGGCGTCAGGCCGAAACGCCCGGAGGCCACTTGTTTGATTTTGGAGGTCTTGTTGGTCCGGTAACGTTTCGGGTCTTCACCACCCTCGCCGGAGTTGGAACGCCCACCGAGACGGTTCATGGCCTCGGCCAGCGTCTCGTGGGCCTCCGGGGACAAGGCCCCCAGGGACATGCCGGCGCTGTCGAAGCGCTTGACGATCTCCTCGATCGCCTCGACCTCATCAACAGGCACCGGGTCGGTATCCTCCCGCAGCGCGAACAGATCCCTCAGCACCGTGACCGGACGCTCGTTGACCAACGCAGCGTAGTCCTGATAATCGCGGAATTCGCCGCTGCGCACCGCACGATGCAGGGCCTGCACAACATCCGGGTTGTAGGCGTGATATTCGCCGCCATAGATGAATTTAAGCAGGCCGCCCTGATCAAGGGCCTTGCGCGGATTCCATGCGTGCTCGGCAAGCTGCGCTTGATCCCGTTCCAGGTCCTCGAAGTTCGCGCCGCTGATCCGGCTGACGGTACCCATGAAACACAGGTCCACCACCTCGTCGTGGAGCCCGACGATCTCGAACAATTGCGCCCCACGGTAACTAGTGATCGTGGAGATTCCCATCTTCGAGATGATCTTGTAGAGGCCCTTGTTGATGCCCTTGCGGTAGGCGCGGCCGAGAGCGGACGGATCATGGGCGCGCAACTCGCCGCTGCGCACCATGTCATAAAGGCACTCGTAGGCGAGATAGGGATACACCGCCGTGGCACCGTAGCCGATCAGACACGCGAAATGGTGGGGGTCACGGGCAGTGGCCGTTTCCACCACCAGATTGGCATCGCAGCGCAACCCTTCCCGTATCAGCCGGTGATGCACCGCGCCGGTAGCGAGCAGGGCGTGGATGGGGAGTTTGCCGGGACCGATATCGCGGTCCGACAGCACCAGCAGCACCTGGCCGCCGCGCACTGCGGCCACGGCCTGCTCGCACAGGGCCTCGATCGCACCGCGCAGCCCCAGAGCGCGGGGGTAGTTCAGCTCGATACGGGCATGGGAGTACTCAGGATCGTCCTGGGCCAACAACTGGCGGAATTTGTCCTCGGACAGGACCGGCGAATCTACGAGCAGCCGCTTCGCGTGCTCCGGCGTCTCTTCAAACAGGTTCTGTTCCCGCCCGAAGCAGGTCTCCAGGGCCATCACGATCTGTTCGCGCAATGGATCGATGGGCGGGTTGGTGACCTGCGCGAACTGCTGGCGCAGATAGTCAAACAGCGAACGGGCCTGGCGGGACAAGGCCGGCAACGGCGTGTCATCCCCCATGGAGCCCACCGCTTCCTGGCCGGCTTCCGCGAGCACACGGATAACCTGATCCCGTTCCTCGAAGCTGACCTGGAACAGCTTCTGCCACGAGTCCAGGGCGCGCTCGTCCAGCGGCGCGCTAGTAAGAACCTCGGCCTCCAGGGTGGATTCGATGCGTCGGGCATGCTGCCTGAGCCACTGTTTATACGGCTTGCCGCCCTTGAGCCGCGCATCGATGTCCCGCGGCAGCAGCAATTCACCGGAGTCGGTATCCGCGGCGATCATCTGGCCGGGCATCAAGCGGCCCTTGTGCACCACGTCAGCTGGCGCATAGTCATAGACTCCGATCTCGGAGGCCAAGGTAATATGCCGGTCGCGGGTTACCACATAGCGCGCCGGGCGCAGGCCATTGCGGTCCATGCTGCAGGCGGCATAGCGCCCGTCAGTCAGTACGATGCCGGCGGGACCATCCCAGGGCTCCATGTGCATGGAATGATATTCGTAGAACGCCCGCAGATCCGGATCCATAGTCTCCACATTCTGCCATGCCGGCGGGATCAGCAGACGCATGGCGCGGAACAGGTCCATGCCACCTGCGAGCAGCACCTCCAGCATGTTGTCCAGGCTGCAGGAATCCGAACCCGATTCGGACACCCACGGGCGCAACGCGTCCATGTCGGGGATCAGCGGCGTCTCGAACTTGGAGGCACGTGCCACGGACCAGTTGCGGTTGCCGCGGATGGTGTTGATCTCGCCGTTGTGCGCAAGATAGCGGAACGGCTGCGCCAAGCGCCACTGAGGCCAAGTGTTGGTGGAGAAGCGCTGATGGAATACACACAGAGATGAAGTCAGACGCGGGTCCCGCAATTCCGGATAGAACACCGGCAGGTTCTCGGGCAGGACCAGACCCTTATAGGAGATCACCCGCGCGGAGAGACTCGGTACATAGAAAACCGGATCCTCAGACTCCCGTGCCTTCTCCGCGCGCCGCCGGGCAATGAAGAGCTGACGCTCCAGGACCGCTTCGTCCAGCCCCGGCGCCGCATTCACGAACACCTGCTCCACCCGCGGCAAGGTCTTCAGGGCCTCGGCGCCGCAGGCCGCGGGATCCGTGGGTACTGGCCGCCAGCCGGAGACGTCCAGCCCCTGGGCTGCCAGTTCGTCGCCCAGTCGGCGGCGCGCCGCCTGGGCGACGCCGGCCTCGGGGTGGAGGAACACGACCCCCACCGCGTAGCGCTCGGACAAGCTGAGGCCAGCCTCGGTGGCCACCGCGCGCAGAAACGCCGTGGGCAACCGCATCAACAGGCCGCAACCGTCCCCGCTTTTGCCGTCCGCCGCCACGGCACCACGGTGGGTAAGCCGCGCCAGGGAACCAATGGCGGTCTGCACCAGCCAGTGGCTGGGCTTCCCATCCATCTGCGCAATCAGGCCGAAGCCGCAGTTGTCCTTCTCAAAGGACGGCCGGTACAGCCCGGAGAGGGGGGGATGGGTGCTCACGGCTGCAGTCTCACGCCTCCAGATCCAAACAGGTTCAACCCCCGGACGCCGGCACCCACCGTCACTGTGGGCCGACCGGGACGTTCCGTATTCCCCGAAGCCTGGCCACAACCAAACCGCCACGCGGAACGCTCACCGCAGGCAAAAGGGTATGGGAGTATAGCGCCGGGGATGGGCCCATTCAACGAAACACGGTGGGATTCAACCCGTGTTTTCATAGGATTCTCGGCGCTTGTAACCACCCTGCCAGGCGGCGTTTACGGTGCCGGGGGCGCTTCTATAGGGAGCGCGCGCAACCCCCCGGCCAACCCACCCAAAATCTCATGGGTACCGGCACTCCGTGAAGGGAAAGCACGGAACTAGTGGTTGGGGTTGGGGTTGGGGTTGGGGTTGGGGTTGGGGCGGGCCCCGGCGATGGCGATGGCGGCCTGCACCGACGCCATACGTCTCACCCAGGGGTGATCGCGACGCACGGCCTTCGGCAGGTCCTGAGCAGCGTGGAGCGCCGCGTGCCGGGACGAAAAGGTGCCGTACACCAGGGCGTAGGCCTCCCCTTTCGGGATCCGGGTCTTGAAGTAGGCGACGTCGGCACGCCAGCGATGGCGGTGGACGAACCGGCGCAGGGCGGCCTCCTGACCCAGGACGATGATCTGTACGGTGTAGTGGTCGGGGGCTTGGTTCAACAACCACGCCGCATCCCGAATCAGAATCGGCGCGGTGTGATCGGACCTGGGGGATAGCGTCCCACGGGCCTGCGCGGTGGACGTCGGAGGAATCACCTTCGCCTTAAACGCTGGCCCCGGCGGCACCGTTTTCTGGGTCGATGGTGAGGGTGTCGCGGTGCTGGGCGCCGCCGCGGTGACTACCCCGTGGTCCCCCACGCTATCGGGCGCGCGGGAGACGGGGGTCTTTGGCGGCGCGCTCGGCGGTGCCGTGTCGTGTCCCCGGTCGCCGGATGTGCCTACCGGGGGAATGGAGAAGGCCACGGAGGAAACGGCCTTGGGGGTGGCGGGCGATCGCGGTGATCCAGCCGCCGCCTTCGTAGCAGACGACCCCTGGGGCGCCTTGGCCATGAGGGGCAGCGATGGGGGTGCCGATGGGGGTGCCACCCCAGCGGCCTGGGCCAGGGGCGACACGGCGGGCCGAGAAGCCGCGGCCAACCGTCGTGGGGGGCCTTCTTCGGTACGGCGCAGCGCCACCGGTGGCCGCCCAGCACCTGGGGCTTCCAGGGCGGGCTCCGAAAGCCAGCGCCCCAGCGGTTTCTGCAACAGGATCAACCCCACCGCAAGGACCATGGCAAGCCCGGCGAAGGCGATCCCAGGCCCCAACCGGAGAAACGTCGGGCCACGGTGACGGGCCGGGTCTCCCGCCGCGGCCGGGCAGGACGCCAACAGGATCTGATGGGCCTGTTGGTTGATCCGGCCCGGCATTCCGCCGGCACGTCGTTGTATCTGCTTGACCTGCTTAGACGTGAAGGGACTGTCTCCGGAAAGACCCGCCGCCAGGAGGCGGTGCATGAGATAAGCCTCGGTCTGCTCCTGGCTGAACACAGGAAGGTCCTCCCCGTGTACCGCCTTGCACGCCTCCGGCGCGAGATCCAGTCCCGCCAGGACCTCTTGGATCCCCGGCTCAGCGAACAGCACCACCCGCGCCGGCGGACGTTCCCCGCCATGTGGGGTCACGAGATCCGCGAGCGCCGCCAACACCGCGCCGCACAGCCGGTGGGCATCATCCACCAGCACCACCGGAAGCAACCCCTGACCGCGCATCCGGATCAGGGTGTCCCGGAGCACGGCGCCGTCCCCGGGGCTGGCCGGGTCCTGGAATGCCTGCGCGAGTCGGCACAACAGGTCGTCCGGGGACCGTGCGGAGTCGCCGTCGATCCAGCACAGGCGCCAACTCTCGTCCGCCCGCGTCCGCAGTTGCTGCAACAGCGTGGTCTTGCCCCCACCTTCCGGGGCACGTACCACGATCAGGAAGTCGGTGGACTGGACCAGGTGACGAAGCAGATTGAGCCGTTGCAGCAGCGCCGGGTCCTTGTAGAAGAACTCCGGGCCGTCCTCGGCACCGAACGGAGCGCGGCGCAACCCCAGCACCGCCAGATAGGTTGGATCGATGGATGCAGCGCCTGCCGTCTGCACAGACCCCATGCCCGCTGCCCTCATGGACGAGTAGCCTCCGGCTTTGCGCTCAGCATAGCAGAGCCGACCCCGTGATGCCCCAGCGGGGACGCTGCCGACCGGGGGATCAGACCGACGCCGTCCCTTCCATGAATACCACCCGATATCCGCGCCGCACCTGTTGATCCCGCACGGACAGCAGGGCCTGCTGGGCCTGCTCGCGGTTCGGGTAGTGCTCGCGCCGTACCCGCCCGGCGGCGCCCTGCACACCCCATTCGCGAATGACGTTCCAACCGTCCAACAGGTCCGGCTGCAACATCAGATGGTAGAACCGCGGCGGATGATCATCGACGGCGGGCACCTGGAGATAGATCCGCATCGGGGCCGCCCGTCACGGAAATCGCGCCTAAGCGCGATCCGTCGACACCGGCCCGGCGAGTACCGCGTCGAGTTCCAGCCCGTCGAAGCGTTCGGTGACCACCGCACGACCGATGGCCTTCAACAGCACCAGACGCAGTTGCCCATCGCGCACCTTTTTGTCTACGGCCATTAGCTCACGGAACCGCGGCGCATCGAATTCCGGCGGCGGCGCCGTGGGTAGCTGGGCACGCTGCAGCAAGACCTTGATCCGTTCCACCGCCTGGGTGGACAGCCAACCCTGGCGCGCCGAGAGCTGCGCTGCCATGCACATCCCGGCAGCGACCGCTTCGCCATGGAGCCAAGTCCCATAACCGGTGCCGGTCTCGATGGCGTGGCCGAAGGTATGGCCCAAGTTGAGCAACGCCCGCTGTCCGCCCTCCCGTTCGTCCGCCACCACCACCTGTGCCTTGTCGCGGCACGAACGTTCCACCGCGAAGGCAAGCGCCTCCGCGTTGCGACCCAGCAAGTCCTCCATGTGGATCTCCAACCACTCGAAGAACTCACGGTCCTGAACCAAGCCGTATTTGATCACCTCCGCGATCCCCGCCCGAAACTGCCGATCGTCCAGGGTCCCCAAGGTATCGGTATCCGCCACCACGCAGCGCGGCTGGTGGAATGCCCCGATCATGTTCTTACCCAGTGGGTGGTTCACGCCGGTTTTACCCCCCACCGAGGAATCCACCTGGGCCAGCAACGTGGTCGGCACCTGAATGAAATGCACGCCGCGCTGGTAGCAGGCGGCGGCGAAACCCGTGATGTCCCCCACTACGCCACCGCCCAGCGCCACCAGCGTGGTCTGACGGTCATGGCGGCGTTCCAACAGGGCATCGAAGATCCGGTTCAAGACCTCCAAGGTCTTGTACTGCTCCCCGTCCGGAAGCACGACTGCGTCGTTCTCGAACGCCGCCAGTGCCGCCTGGAGCCGCGCCAGATAAAGGGGCGCGACGGTTTCATTGGTCACCACCAGGACCCGCCGACCCGGGATGTGCCGCGCGAACCCCTCCGCGCGGTCCAATAGGCCACTACCGATGTAGATCGGGTAGCTGCGGGTGCCCAGGTCGACGTTGAGGGTTCTCACGGCCACTATTCTACGGGTTCGAAACGCGGAAATCAGGCTTTGGGGCGGACCGTACGCGGCCGCCGGGGTGGCACGCAGGACTCCAGGCCGAGACGCTGGAGAATATCGCCAGCCACCGCCCGCACGGTACGCCCGTCGGTATCCACCGTCAGCTCCGCGACCGCTTGGTACAAGGGCTCGCGCACCGCCATGAGTTCCTCGAGACGCAAGCGCCGGTCGCGGGTGTGCAGCAGCGGCCGGTGACGGTCCCGGGCAGTGCGCTTGAGCTGCTGAGCCACTGAGGCGTGCAGATAGATCACCCGTCCCCGGCGCGTCAGGTGGTCGCGATTGAGGGGGTCCAGCACGGCACCACCGCCAGTGGCGACCACTACCCCCTGCAACCCGGTGAGTTCTTCCAATACCGCCCGTTCCCGGATACGGAATCCCGCCTCGCCTTCCAGATCAAAGATCAGCGGGATATCCGCACCGCTGCGGGTCTCGATCTCCCGGTCCACATCATGGAAGGTCCATCCCAGGGCCCGGGCCAGTTGGCGCCCGATGGTGGTTTTACCCGCGCCCATCGGGCCTACCAAAAACAGATTGGCCAGTTTGTTCATACCGGCCAGATATGCCAGAAACCCCGCGCCGCCGCAAGCCGGGCCCAAAATGAAGAAGGCCCGTTTCCGGGCCTTCTTCCCCAACAAGCGCGCGCCGCTATTGCCCGGCGCCGGCACTGTCCAAGCGCATCTGATCCACCCGCAGGGTATCCTTCATGATCTTGGGCGTGACGAAGATCAGAAGTTCGGAACGGTCGTTGACCTTCTGGGTATTACGGAACAGAAAACCGATTCCCGGAATATCCCCCAGCACCGGCACCGTATCTTTCTCGTTGGTGTCGGTATGCTGGTAGATACCGCCCAGCACCACCGTCTCGCCGTTGTCCACCAGCACCTGGGTCTGCACGTTGCTGGTATCGATACTGGGGACACCGAAGAAGACCTGCCCGACGCTGTCCTTATTCACCAGCAGATCCATGATGATCCGGTCGTCCGGTGTGATGTGCGGGGTGACCTTCAGGCTCAACACCGCCTTTTTGAACTGCACCGAGGTGGCGCCACTGGAAGTGGCCTGTTGATAGGGGATCTCCACGCCCTGCTCGATGGTAGCCGTCATGTCGTTGGCGGTAATCACCCGCGGGCTGGAGACGATCTCACCCTTGTTCTCGGCCTGCATCGCGGAGAGCTGAAGCTGCAGCAGGTGGCTGCCAATGCGCCCGATGGCGATCCCCAGGGCCGCGGTGGGATTGGCCACCGGCAGGGTGGAGATCAACCCTTCGTTGCCGCTGCCGGCGGGTGCCTGGAACCCTGTAGTCCCCCCCGGGAACGTCGTGGTGCCAGCCTGGGTGCCGCCCACCGTATAGAAATTGCCATTGTTTCCGTAGGTGGTGGAACGGCTGAACCCGAACTGGGATCCCAGATCCCGGCTCCAGTTGTTGTTCGCTATCACGACCCGCGAGTCGATCAACACCTGGCGGACCGGGATGTCCAGGGTCTGCACCAGCTTGCGGATTTTATCCAGGTTACTGGGGGTATCCTGCACCAGCAGCGTGTTGGTGCGCGCGTCCACGGTCACGCTGCCGCGCGAGGACAGGAATCCGCTGTTGTCCTGGCCACCCTGCTTGGATTGCAGGAGCTTGGCGATATCCTGGGCCTTGGCGTAGTTGACCTGGATGAATTCCGCCTTGAGCGGCTCCAACTTCTGCATCTGCTTCTGGGCCTCGGCCTCGAGCTTCTCCCGTGCGGCCATCTCGTCGCTGGGCGCCACCATGATGACGTTGCCGCTGCGGCGCATGGCCAGGCCCTTGGTCTGGAGAATGATGGCCAGGGCCTGATCCCACGGCACGTTCTTCAGGTGCAAGGTAATACTGCCCTTCACGCTGTCGCTCACAACGATATTGGTGTTGGTGAAGTCCGCGATGAGCTGCAACACCGCCCGCGTCTGAATATCCTGGAAGTCGAGCGAAAGCCGCTGTCCGGTGTACTTGAATTTCTCCTTTGCGGCGGCCTCCTTCTGAGCCGCGGTGACCGGCTTGACCTCGATGGTCAGCTTGTCGCCGGCCTGATAGGCCATGTCCTCGTACTCACCATGGGGGGTGATCGCCAACCGCACGCCGTTGCCCTGGGCGTAGGTATCCACGGTGGTCACCGGGGTCGCGAAGTCCGTGACATCCAGCCGCTGCTCCAAACGCTCGGGCAGGCTCGCATTCATGAAGTCCACAAGGATCGCCTTGCCTTCCTCATGCAGGTTCCAGGAAATTGAAGGGTTGGAGAGATCAACGGTAATCAGGGCTTGGCCCGCGTCTCCGCGCCGGAAATCGACGCCGGTGATACCGGCTCCGGTCGCGGCACCCGCCGTCTCCGCCCCCGCCTGCATGGCGGCGGGCGCCTGAGCCGGTGCGCTGGCGAGCGTAATAACGATTTTTTTCCCTTCGACGCGCGTCGCGTAGGGCACCAACTGCACCAAGTTCAACACCACACGGGTACGCCCGTCGGCCTGGGCGGTCGCGATGCTGCGCGCCACGCCCACCCCGATGGCCTGACTCTTTTGGGACAATTGGTTCGTAGTATCCGCCAGATCCAGCGCGATGCGTGCCGGATGGTCCGTGGTGAACCCGACCGGCTCCGCGGCGGGCTGCGCCAGGGTGAGAACCACCTGCACCCGGTCCCCGGGCAGCGCGGAGAAACTGACGTTCTCCAGCGCGTTGGCGGCGTACACCGGCTCCGCGTACGCCCATCCGGCGGCGAGGGCCGCGATCAACAATAGCAGCAGGTGCCAGGCCCGGCTCATAGACACCCGGAAACGTCCCTCCGGGGTCCGAGCGGCCGTCACCCACTCATCCGTAGCGTGGGCTGTCTGTGGCAACATCATTTTTTAGCGCTCCCCATGGGATTTCCTACTTCAGTGCCAGGGAGGCATCGCGTTTCATCCAGCCTCCCATTCCGTCGGGTACGATCTCGACCAATGCCACCCTGCTTTCCGTGATCTTTACCACCTTGCCGTAGTTCTGGCCCATGTGGTTACCATCCTGGACCCGGAAGATAGTCCCATCGGGCGCTCGTACCAGGGCCCAGGTGTGACCGCCCCTCTCAATGGTTCCGACCATGCGCAGGGTATCCAGCGAATAGGCCTCCAGCGGTTCCCGCGGGCGCGTGGTATCCGGGCGAATCTTGCTCGTGCTGGTCACCGGTGCCTTCACACCACCAGCCAGGCGCGCGGGAGAGAACGGGTCCTTCAACTGGGAAGCGTCGTAGGTAAAGGTTTTGTAGGGCCGGACCTCGGGCAGCGGCGCAATCCGCCCGCCGGGACGCGCTTCCACCTGCTTCACGTACTGGTGCAGATCGGCCATCCGGTCACCGCCACAGCCGCCGAGCAGCGTGACGGCGAGGAGGGCCGGAAGCATGGTCAGCCAGCGCGTGCGGCAAGCTGTATTCCGGGGCAAGCGGGCGCGGGCAATCATTTTCCGCCCTCCCCTTCCTCAAGATAGCGGTAGGTCTTGGCCGTGAGATCCATGATCAGCTTGCCGGACTTGTTCTCCGGCTTGATGGAAATGTTGTGCAAGGTCACGATCCGGGACAACGCGGCGACACCGCTCACAAATTTCCCGAATTCATGGTATTGCCCGGTGACCTCGATGCGGATCGGCAGCTCGGCGTAGAAATCCTTACGGATTTCCGGTTCCGGTTTGAACAGGCGGAATTCCAGGCCGCTCGCCAGCCCGGTCTGGGAGATATCCACCAGGAGATCGGCCACCTCGGTCTTGCTCGGCAACTGACGCAACATGGCGCCGAACGATTTACGCATCTCCACCAGCTGCTTCTCGTAGGCCTCCAGGTTCGCGGCCTTCCTCTGCTTCGACTCGAAGACCTGCTTGAGGGAGACCTCCTGCTGACGTGCTTGCTGCAGACCCTCCCACTGGTGACTCAAGTCAAACCAATAGCCGGCAAACAGCACCACCACGCTCAACAGACCGATAAATACACCCTTGACCGGCCACGGCCAGCTGCCGGCGTTGTGGAAATCCAGGTCCAATTCCTTGAAATCGGAAAGGTTCACTTGCGACCCCTCCGGTGCTTGCGCTTGGTTGCCCGGGGATGTTCTTCATCCACCTTGGGCACGACTTGACTCACCTGCAAGGTAAAGTCGCTGTCACGCTCCAGACCCGCGACCGGCTTGGTGTGGATCACCTCGAGGCGCGGATTGGTCAACCACTTGGATGCGGCCAGATTGCGCATATACGCCGACACCCGGGAATTGGACTGGGCCACCCCCTTGAATGTGAGGTTGGTGCCCTGCTGGGTGATACTCGTCACATATACGCCGTCAGGCAGCGTCGTGGCGATTTCGTTGAACAGATGAACGATCTCCGGACGGCTGTGCTGCAAACGCTGGATGATATCCATGCGTGCCAGCAACTTCTTCTTCGTGGACTCGAGGTCCTGGATCTTGTGGATCCGCTTGTCGAGTTCCGCCGTCTGCTGCTGCAGATATTCGTTCCGGTTGTTTTGGTAACCGATCATGCCGCTGATGCGCATTTGGATCAGTAGCACCACGAGGCCCGCCAGGACCGCGGCGCCCACCAGGGCGATGATAAATTCCCGCTGGCGCTCTTTGCGGAGCTCGTCGCGCCACGGCAGCAGGTTGATCCGCGCCATCTCAGTCAAAACTCCTGAGGGCCAAGCCACAGGCGATCATCAGGGCCGGAGCGTCGTTGCTCAGGGCCTGGGGATTGACCCGGGAGGCCAAGGTCATGTTGGCGAAGGGGTTGGCGACGGTAGTGCTCGTCCCCACCCGTTCCTCGATCAGTTCTTCCACACCGGGGATCGAGGCGCTGCCACCGGCCAGCACGATGTGGTCCACATGGTCGTACTGGCTGGAGGAGAAGAAGAACTGGAGTGAACGGCTTACCTGCTGGGCCATGGCTTCCTTGAAAGGCTCCAGCACCTCCGGAACGTAGTTGTCCGGGAGGCCGCCCTGCTTCTTTGCCTGTCCGGCCTCATCGTAGGAGAGCCCGTAGCGGCGCATGATTTCTTCAGTCAGTTGCTTGCCACCGAACACCTGTTCACGGGTGTATATCACCTTGCGGCTGCGCAACACGTTCAGGGTCGTCATGGTGGCACCGATATCGACCACCGCGATGGTCTTGTCCATGCCGCCATCGAGCATCTGTTCGCCGATCAGGGAAAATGCGTTCTCCATGGCGAACCCCTCGACATCCACCACCTTCGCCAGCAGGCCCGCTACCTCCAGGGCCGCGACCCGGGTCTCCACGTTCTCGCTGCGCGAGGCAGCGAGCAGGATATCCACCATCTGGGGATTCTTCTCGTTCGGCCCCAGGTCTTCGAAATCCAGGTTGATTTCTTCCAGTGGATAGGGGATGTACTGATCAGCCTCCATTTGCACCCGGCTCTCCTGTTCCTCCGGTGTGAGCCCGGCTTCGAGCTGGACGACCTTGGTGATGACCGCCGAGCCGGCAACGGCCACGGCGACATTCTTGAGACGGGTGCGGGATTTCTCCACCGCGCGGCGCAGCGAGTCACCCACCGCATCCACGTCCGCGATGCTTTTTTCCACCACGGCATTCTGGGACAGCGGGACCACGGCGTAGCTCTCGACCCGGTAGCGGTTCCCATCCCGCCCCAGCTCTAGCAGCTTCACAGCCGTGCTGCTGATATCAATCCCCAGTAACGGGGGTACATTCCTTTTGAGCCCCAGCACGAGCTTTTTATATCCTTTTTAGGGCGTTAGCTTGCATGGCAAGCCTCGCGTTTCGAATTACATACCAGCGATAAGCCGGTGTCAACCCAATCCTTAACGGCACAAGTACTATCCGGTTTAGGAGATTTTTGGGTATCCTAAGCTTCGCGTCCATGAAGCCCATCACAGCTTCCACCCACTTGGCCCCGCCCTCGATGAAGTCCCTGTTCAAGACGTTGCGGATCTTTATCGGCATCCTCTTCGGCGGCTTTACAGCAAGCATCGTGCTTCTGTTCGCCGCCTACCTGTACCTGGAACCACAGTTGCCATCGGTGCAAAGCCTGAAAGATATCCGCCTGCAGGTCCCCCTGCGGGTCTACAGCCGCGCGGGGTCTCTGGTTGCCGAATACGGCGAGAAGCGCCGCTCTCCCGTCAAATACGCGGACCTGCCGCCCCAGGTCATACACGCCTTCCTGGCCGCCGAGGACGACCGCTTCTTTCAACATCCCGGGGTGGACTACCAGGGGATCTTGCGCGCCGCCTTCGAACTGATCCGTACCGGGCAGAAACGCCAGGGAGGCAGCACCATCACGATGCAGTTGGCGCGCAACTTCTTCCTCAGCCGGGAAAAGACCTATACCCGCAAACTCAAAGAGATCTTCCTGGCCCTCAAGATCAACCGGGAACTCACCAAGCAGGAGGTCCTGGACCTGTACCTCAACAAGATCTATCTGGGCAACCGGGCCTACGGGGTCGGTGCCGCCGCTCAGACCTATTACGGCAAAGACCTCGGTCACTTGAACTTGGCGCAAATCGCCATGATCGCGGGACTGCCCAAAGCACCGTCCCGGGACAACCCCATCGCCGACCCGCGCCGCGCTCTGGTCCGGCGCAACTATGTGCTGGGGCGGATGCATGCCTTGGGCTACATCGATGACCAGAACTACGCCGCGGCGGTCAAACAGCCGGTAACCGCCAGCCTGCACGCCCTCAGTATCGGCGTCGAGGCGCCTTACGTCGCCGAACTGGTGCGCGCAGATATGGTCGAGCGTTATGGGGCGGACGCCTATACCGCGGGCTACCGGGTCTACACGACCCTGGACGACGGTTTGCAGCAAGCCGCGAACCGTTCCCTGCGGGACGACCTGCTCGCCTACGACCGGCGCCATGGTTATCGCGGCGCAGTCCGCCGGATCGATCCCGCATCGCTGCCCGACCCCAAGGCCCTGGACGCTGCGCTCGGCAACGTTCCGGCGGTCAGCGGGCTGGAACCTGCCGTGGTCCGCTCGGTCCATGACCACGCCGCGGAACTCTACCTGGGCGGCGGACACTCGGGAGCGCTGGACTGGTCCGGACTGTCCTGGGCGCGCCGGTACATCGGTGTCGACCAGTTGGGTCCCGTGCCGGAGCAGGCATCCGACATCCTGGCGCCGGGGGACGTGGTCTACGTCGCACATCAGGCTGACGGCAGTCTGATCCTGGCCGAGCCACCCGCGGTACAGGGCGCCCTGGTGTCCCTGGACCCCCGGAACGGCGCGGTGCAGGCCCTGGCAGGCGGCTTTGACTACTACCAGAGCAATTTCAACCGGGTGGTACAGGCGCAGCGTCAGCCCGGCTCCAGCTTCAAGCCCTTCATCTACTCCGCGGCACTCCACAAGGGCTTTACCGCCGCAACCCTGATCAACGACGCGCCTCTGGTATTCAACGATCCGGCCCTGGAAAACATGTGGCGTCCGGAAAACTACAGCGGGCGATTCCACGGCCCGACCCGCCTGCGGGAGGGACTGGTGCACTCGTTGAACCTAGTCTCCATCCGCGTGTTGCGGGCGATTGGGGTCGA
The DNA here is from genome assembly GCA_002255365.1 of Chromatiales bacterium 21-64-14. Classification (NCBI taxonomy): domain Bacteria; kingdom Pseudomonadati; phylum Pseudomonadota; class Gammaproteobacteria; order Chromatiales; species Chromatiales bacterium 21-64-14. The sequence goes on along the minus strand of NCBI01000010.1, from coordinate 6,143 downwards.
CTATGCCATCGACTACGTGAAGCGCTTCGGCTTCGCAGCGGACCGGTTGCCGCACAACCTCTCCCTGGCCCTGGGCAGCGCCAGCGTGACGCCGATGGAAATGGCACGCGGGTACGCGGTGTTCGCCAACGGTGGCTACCGCGTCGACCCGTACTACATCCAGCGAGTGGTGGGTGCCAACGATCAAGTCGTATTCCAGGCGCAGCCTCTGGTGGCATGCCAGACGGACTGCAACGGCCAAACACCCGCCGCACGGACGGTCGGAACCACCGCCATCACCAGCGGCGACGGCGCCGCTGGGGCGGCCGTGCCAGCGGCGCCGCTGGTTGCGCCCCCCGTCTCTGCCGTGCAACCCCCGGCGCCGGCATCCGACCTACCAAGCGCACCGCCCGCGGCACCGGCGCAGGTCCGGATCGCACCTCAGGCGATCTCCGCCCAGAACGACTACATCATGGTATCCATGATGCAGGACGTCATCCGGCGCGGTACCGGCAAGCGGGCGCGGGTCCTCAAGCGCAACGACATCGCGGGCAAGACCGGCACCACCAACGATCAGCGCGACGCCTGGTTCTGCGGATTCAACCCGGATCTGGTAACCATCGCCTGGGTCGGATTCGACCAGCCTGCGCCCCTCGGGCACGGTGAGACCGGTGCGCGTGCCGCACTGCCGATGTGGATCGAGTTCATGGGCACTGCGCTGGCCAAGGTCCCGGACCGGCCCATTGCGCAGCCCCCGGGCATCGTCACGGTACGCATCGACGCGCAAACCGGAGTGCCGACCGCCCCGGATAATCCGGATGCCATGTTCGAGATCTTTCGTTCCCGGTACGCCCCCGGGCAGCAGCCGGGTCGCCAGCGCCCGGAGTGGCGGGGTGGGCCACCGGGCAGCGGCCGGTTGCCGGAACAACTCTTCTGAAGCGCACTAGCCGACCCCGCGCCGCCTGCACGACGCGTTGCGGGGTCCACGTCCGCTGCCACGGCGGACGCAGCGGATCGAAGCTGGGATAAGGGGATGACGGCGCGGGGCTCCAACAAAGACCAGCAGATGCGCCAACGCATCGCCGTGGAGGCGGCGCGCATCATGGCCGAGCAGGGGGTGCGGGACTTCCTGGCGGCGAAGCGCAAGGCAGCCGAACGGCTGGGGGCACCAGACACCCGTCATCTGCCCCGCAATCTGGAAATCGAACGGGAACTCGCCACCTACCAACGGCTGTTCCAGTCCACCACTCAACCACAGCGCCTGCGTGAACTGCGGCAGACCGCCCGCGAAGCCATGGAGTTCTTCTCACGCTTCAACTCGCGCCTAGTGGGTTCGGTGTTGAACGGTACCGCCGGCGAACATTCCGACGTCAACCTGCACCTGTTCGCTGACACCCCGGAGGATGTGGTGCTGTTCATGCTTCAGGAAAACATCCCGTTCGAACGGTGCGAACACCGGCTGCGGATCGCCCGTGACAACACCGCCACGTTCCCCGCATTCCGGTTCGTGGCTGGGGACACCGTCATCGACCTTACCGTGTTTCCGGTGAACGGCATCCGGCAGGCACCGTGCAGCCCGGTGGACGGCAAGCCGATGCGCCGCGCCGATCTGGATACCGTGGCGCGGATGCTGGAAGAATAGAGCGAACCGGGTTCGGTGCACCTCCGCCGCAACGCCCACGCGGCGAACAGCAGCGGAAAATCCAGACTAGTTCGCGCCGGACGCAGCACTCTTCAGGCGCTGGATGTCACCACGCACCGATTCAGCAGAGCGCGTGAATGACTGCTGCTCGTGCTCCGTGAGCGGCAGGCCGATCACTTGGCCGATACCGCCGCGGCCCACCACGCAGGGCACCCCCATGGCCACGTCCCGCAAACCGTATTCACCGTCCAGCAGGGCGACGCAGGGCAGCACCCGTTTGCGGTCGTACACCACCGCGTCGACCATGGCGGCAATAGCCGCTGCTGGGGAATCGTTGGCGCTGCTGGTCTTCTTCAGGGCTAGGATCTCGGCGCCGCCATGACGGGTGCGCTCCATGATCCGCTCAATGGCATCGGGGTGCAGGAAATGGGCGATGGGGATGCCGTGGATGGTGGAGTAACGCGGCATGGGCACCATGCTGTCGCCGTGACCGCCCAGCACCATGGCCGTGACGTCCATCACTGAGATCCCGGTCTCCCGCGCGATGAAGTGCGCCATGCGCGCCGCATCCAAGACACCGGACAGACCGAATACGCGGCGGCGGTCCCAGCCACTGTGGCGCCAAGCTTCGTAGGTCATGACGTCCACCGGATTGCTGACAACCAGGATCATTGCCTGGGGCGCGAGGCGCAAGACGTGATCCACGGTTCCGCGCACGATAGCTGCGTTGGTGTCCAGCAGGTCCGAACGGGACATGCCCGGCTTGCGCGGCAAGCCGGCGGTGATCACGACCAGTTGGGAGCCGGTGATGGCCTCGGCGCCGCTGCTGCCACTCACCCGGGTATCGAAGCCGAACAGCGGCGCGGTCTCCTGGATGTCGAGGGCCACGCCCTCGGCGATGCCCTCCCGGATGTCCAGCAACACCAGTTCCCGGCACATCTCCTGTTGGGCCAGGATCTGGGCGGTGGACTCCCCCACCCGCCCGGCGCCGACGACGGTAATCTTGTCCACGCTCCGTCCTCCCGGTTCCTTATGGCTTGTCAACGGAATCCGCGCCGACAGGTCCTAACCCGCCGCCTCCAGCCGCGGATAATGCGCTGGATAGGCCACCCGTGCCACTCCCGCCTGTACCGCGGCCCACGCCACCGCCGGCGCCACATGATGGATCAGGCGCGGATCGACCGGCTTCGGAAGGATATACTCGGGCCCATATGCCAGTCGCTCCAGCCCATAGGCCTCCAACACGCTCTTGGGAACCGGCTCCCGCGCCAACTCCCGGAGCGCATGCACCGCCGCCACCTGCATGCCCTGGGTGACGCCGCGCGCACGCACGTCGAGCGCGCCGCGCATAATGTAGGGGAAACCAAGGACATTGTTCACCTGGTTTGGATAGTCGCTGCGTCCGGTGGCCATAATGAGATCGTCCCGCACCCGGTGGGCATCCTCCGGATGGATCTCCGGATCCGGGTTGGCAAGCGCGAACACGATCGGCCGCGGCGCCATAACCGCCACCATCGCGGGACTCACCAAGCCGGCCCCGGACACGCCGACGAATACGTCCGCCCCCTCCAGGGCCTCGGCCAGGGTGCGGCGGTCGGTGTCCGCGGCCAGCGCCCATTTGTGGGGATTGAGGTCCTCGCGCCCCAAGTGCAGGACCCCCTGGCGATCAACCATAAGGATGTGATCCTTCTTCGCGCCCATGGCGATGAGCAGGCGCATCGAGGCGATCCCCGCCGCCCCGGCACCCAGGCACACGATGCGCGCCGTCTCCATCGTCTTGTCCTGCAGCTCCAGGGCGTTCAGCAGGCCCGCGGCGACGATGATGGCGGTCCCGTGCTGATCGTCGTGGAACACCGGGATGTCCAACTGCTCGATCAAGGCCTGCTCAATCTCGAAGCACTGCGGTGCCGCGATATCCTCCAGGTTGATGCCTCCGAAGGTGGGTGCGATCCGAACCACCGTATCAATGAACGCCTGCGGCGTGTCCGCGTCCACTTCGATATCGAAGACATCCAGGTCCGCAAACACCTTGAACAGCACTGCTTTGCCCTCCATGACCGGCTTGGCGGCCAACGGCCCCACCTTGCCGAGCCCGAGCACCGCGCTGCCGTTGGTGATCACCGCCACCAAATTGCCCTTGGCGGTATAGCGGTACGCGTTCTCCGGGTCCTCAACGATGGCACGCACCGGCGCGGCCACACCCGGCGTGTAGGCCAGACGCAGGTCGTTGCGCGTGGCACAGGGCTTGGTAACCGCCACGCTGATCTTCCCGGGACGCGGCTCCGCGTGATAACGCAGCGCCTCGGCCTTCAGGGTCTCCTCATTCATCGGCACACCTACCTTGACGAGTGGACAGAACCGCACGCCGGCAGCAGACCGGGTCACGGGGATCATGACGCCTATTCGACAACCTTGACCCGCTGACCTGGGCACGGTTCCCCGTCCGGATAAAACCCGTTGAGCAGCCGCAGCTGTTGCACCGCAGAGCGGGAGATGGGCGAATTAACGGCGAAGTCCGCCATGCGCAGCCCGGCCCGGGCACGGATGATACGCAGTTTCAGTGGGCGGGCAAGGGCCTGCCCCGCGTCGGTCAACTCGTGGAAATTGCACGCCGTATCCGGGGACACCCCGTCGTAGCGGCCGCTCCTCCCCGAACTCACCTCAGGACCTCCAAGGCCTCCGGGTGGCGGACCGCCATAAACCAGCCCGACCGATCCCCGAACGAGCGATGCAGCCAGCCCTGAGCCAACACCCGCTGCCCCTTCAGAGCCGGCAGATCATGGCCCACGAAGTAGATCAGATCCCCGCGCGGGATGCGCAGCACCACCGGGCCGTCCAACTGCAACCAGATCCCGCGCCGGCCCCCACGGACCGCCGTCACCCGGCCGGTGAGCAGGTGAAAACCGTCCGCGTCCCGGGGCAGGCGGGCCGCGGCGACAGGTTGGTACGCGGGCAGCGCCCAGAGGCCCCGCCGGGCATGCTGCGCCACCGCCTGTGCATCGTGGTAACAGGTCAAGTGCCAGAGGTTGGGAGGCACCACCAGGGCGGTGCCCAGACCGGCATCCAACAGCCGGCGCTCCACGGAACTACCGTCATTCAGGAACGCGTGGGCCAAGAGCCGATGATAGCGATCCTGACGATCTTGATCGAAACGCAACCGCAACTGGTAGCGGTGGCGTTGCAACAGGGCGCGCAACTGGTCCCGGGCGGCCTCCGCCAACGGCTGCGGACCCCCATGGTCCGGATGCAGCTCCGGGGTATCGATCCCGATCAGCCGCAAATGGCGTCCATCCGCCAGACGCACGGTGTCCCCATCGTAGACGTAGGTGACCCGTACCTGCGCATCCACCCGGTCCGCACCGCACCGGCCCGCGGCACGGGGCGCCAGGGACGGGATCAGCAACAGGACCAGCGCCAGCCCGCACCAAACAAAAAGGGCGCCTCCGCGGGGCGCCCTTCGGCTGTCAGTTCCGGCAGACATCCGGCTCAGGGGTTCTTGATCCCATACTTACGCCGGAATTTATCCACCCGTCCGGCAGTGTCCATGAGCTTCTGCTTGCCGGTATAGAACGGATGGCATTGGGAACATATCTCGATGTGCAAGTCCTTGCCCGCAGTGGAACGAGTGGCGAAGCGATTGCCGCAGCTGCAGGTAACGGTGACCTCGCGATACGAGGGATGGATATCGGGTTTCATGGACAGACCTCGGAAAACAGCTGATTTCGAAATCACCACCCCGCCATCTTACAACCCGATGCGAGGCACACTCGGAAAAGGGGTAAAATGCTACGCGAAACTCACACGGCCCACAAGCCCGACCGATCAGGCTTGGTCCCGGCGTGGGAACGGCAGCACGGTCGCGACCCGACGCGGCGCTGTGGTACGCGGCGCCGATCCGGCGGCGAAATCGCCAAGGCTGCGCAGCGTCTCCAGCAGGCCGCCGTCCCGCAACACTGCGTCCCACATCATCCGCTGGATACGTTCGCAAGCCACTACTGGATTATGGGTACAGCGGCGCACTTGGTCGATCTGCCATTGGAGACCCCGTAGACGCGGTTGGCGCTCCCGGGGTGCGCGGCGGATGATGGCATCCACGGCAGCCACCCGCTCCGTTTCGAAGGCCTGCGGGTCGGTACGTGCGAGGTATGCCCACCGCTCGAAGTCAAAGGGCTGGGACACAAGCCGGGCCATTTCACTCCTCCTGTCCGGCGGGTCGCCGGGTACTGAATTTTTCTCCGGCCAGCATACCACATCCTCGTACCTGGTTCCTGTCATGCCCCTGCCGTAATGTCGTTAATCTCCCTTGGAAACATACAGCTACAAGGGCTAGGGCGCGGAACGCCAAACTTCTGGCGACGCGGGTAACCCATTGTCCGCGTGGGATTTCATTCCTTATCCACAAAAGCTGTGGATAACGCTGTGGAAGGAATGGGGTCAAACCTGCCAACGCCCGATGGTATCTGGGACTTTTACAAAACGATTACAAAATAGGCTTCTAATATTTAACTTTAAAAACAATTAT
>NCBI01000009.1 GCA_002255365.1 Chromatiales bacterium 21-64-14 | reverse complement strand
GCCGACCCGGAAGAACCAGCGCGCCGTCTCCTGCCCAGCGCCGATTTCCGCGATCGTCCCGTAGGTCTCCGGGTCGAGATTGATGCGCAGGGCCTTGTGCGCGGTCCCGGATACGTTAGCCGGGGCGGATCCTGCACCATCCTGCAATGATGGTGGCCGTTCCGATGCGCTCATGAAGATCCCTCGCTGCTTCCGTTGTGCCGATCGCCGGGTCCTGGCGGAAGCTATAGCGGCCTGCGCGTCCGCGTCCTTGAGAAAACCGCCGTGCAGAGCCGCGTCCCCGCTACTCCTCGCCCGCGGACGTCGTGGATCCGTTGACGGTGCGGCGGGAACCGCAAACTTGGCTTCCGCGTGCATGCCCCCATCCGCGACCGACGGGCCCGCCCATCCGATCGACCCTTGCGCCGCCGGTGCGATGCCGTGGATGAAAGGCAATCCTACACCCCGCACCACCGTCGCCAGGGGCCGCGGTGCCGGCGTACTCAACCCATCCCGTTGCGGACACAGGGCCGTAATGATGTGCCGATGAGCCACGCGCGACCGCACGCTGTTCAGGATCGCGCGCCTAGAAGTCAGTCTGGCGCGTTCCTAGCAGCCAGTTGCAGGAACGACTCGTGCCGTAGGGCCTCGATGGCTTGCAGGCGCGCGGCTGGGCGTGCCGAATACCAACCGGAGAAGATACCGATGCCCGCGTCCACCACGAACGCCAGGCCCGCCGCCCACTGCGTTGCCACCACAGTCATGGCGACGATGCGGTTGACCAACCAAGCAGCGGTGATCCCGAAGAGTACTCCTACCACGCTGCTCAGGCGCACAAAATGCAAGGCCTCCAGCAAGAACCGCAGCCGCACATCCCGCGGGCAGGGCCTGCGCCGGCCCTGTGACATGGCGCTTAGGGGAAAACCCTGTGCCGACACCCGTGCCCGGCCGTGACCGGGATCACGATTCGGTGGAACGCCAGTTCAGTGCACCAGGCCACGGTGGTATAGTCGACCCACCACAAGCGATGTGGATGCGATGAAAGGGCCTATGCCATGGCAACGATGCGCCTCGTGCTGTCGGTAGCGCTGCTACTGGGAATCGGGATGCCGATGGCGGGAGCGGACACGTTCCTGCTGGACGCCATCCACCACGAACCGGCCAACGACGCCGCTGGGGTCCCGCGTCCCACCCGGGGCCTGACCATGGCCCAGGTGGAGAAGACCTACGGAGCCCCGGAGCAGAAGCTTCCGGCGGTGGGCAAGCCGCCCATCACCCGTTGGGTCTATAAGAACTACACCGTGTATTTCGAGGACCAGTATGTGATCCGCGCCGTTCTGGACCATCCACAGGCGGCGCTACATCCCCAATGATCGAGCCCGTGACCGTGGCCCCAGGCCACACGTCCCTGCCCCCACTCGCCCCATGACCGCACGCGCCGGGCTCCGGCTCCCAGCGGAATGGGAGCCACAGAGCGGTATTCTGCTGACTTGGCCACATGGGCATGGGGACTTTAAGCCCTGGCTGTCCCAGGTGGAACCCGTGTTTGTGGAGATCGCCCGCCAGGTGGCGCGCTTCGAATCCCTGTGGATCGTATGCCGGGACCAAGACCATCAGATCCACGTCGCCGACCTGCTGCGCGCGGCGGACGTGGCGGCGGAGCGATTGCATCTCCATATCGTGCCGTCCAACGACACCTGGGCCCGGGACCACGGGCCGATCACGGTGCTGGGCGCCGCGGGCCCGGTGCTGGTGGACTTCCACTTCAACGGCTGGGGCGGCAAGTATCCCGCGGAGCTGGACGATCAGATTACCGCCCGCCTCCATGCCCTGCGCGCCTTCGGTGACAGCGCACGCGTAGGCACTGACCTGATCCTGGAGGGCGGCGCGATCGATGGCGACGGTGCGGGGACCTTGTTGACCACCCGCCGGTGTCTGCTGGCCGCCACCCGCAACCCGGGCCTGGACCGGGCCGGCATGGAACGGCGGCTGGCGGAATTGCTCGGGGTGACGCGCATCCTATGGCTGGAGCACGGCGCCCTGGCCGGCGACGACACCGACGGGCACGTGGACACCCTGGCCCGGTTCTGTGATTCGGGCACCATCGCCTACCAGGACTGCGAAGACCCCCTGGACGAGCACTATCCGGAGCTGCGCGCCATGGCCCGGGAGCTGGAAGGATTCCGTACCCGGGACGGGCGCCCCTACCGCCTGATCCCGCTGCCCATGCCCGGTGCGGTGCGCAACGCGGAGGGACACCGCCTGCCGGCGGGTTACGCCAATTTCCTGGTGATCAACGGCGCCGTGCTGGTGCCGGTCTATGGCGATCCCGCCGACGCGGTCGCCCTCGCCCGCTTGCGCCGCGCCTTTCCGGACCGGGAAGTGGTGCCGGTGTCCTGCACACCACTGCTGTATCAATACGGCAGCCTGCACTGCGTGACCATGCAACTGTCCGCGGCGGTCGGCTGTGGCCGGCCCTGAACCCGCGCCTCCCATCCTTTGACAATCCCGTCGCGGCCGACCATGATCATGGGCCTTCCCCAAGGCCGGTGCAGACGCGAATCCTCACATGGGTAAACTGGACACGCTGACAGTTGGCATGGTGCAGCACCCATGCACCGCGGACCGGAGCGTCAATCTGGAAACCAGCATCGCCGGCATCCGCGCCGCCGCCCGCCAGGGCGCGCAGTTGATCCTGCTCCAGGAACTGCACACCACGCGGTACTTCTGCCAGACCGAGGACCCGGCCTGTTTCGACTGGGCGGAACCGGTGCCGGGCCCCACCACCGAACGGCTCTCCACGCTGGCGGCGGAACTCTCCGTGGTGATCGTCGCATCGCTGTTCGAGCGGCGCGCCGCCGGCGTCTATCACAACACGGCGGTGGTGCTGGACCGGGACGGCAGCGTGGCGGGACGTTATCGCAAGATGCACATTCCCGATGATCCGGGATTCCATGAAAAATTCTACTTCACACCCGGGGACCTGGGCTTCACACCCATCGATACCGGAGTCGGGCGACTGGGGGTGTTGGTATGTTGGGACCAGTGGTATCCGGAAGCCGCGCGGCTGATGGCGCTGGCCGGGGCCGAGGTACTGCTTTATCCCACCGCGATCGGCTGGGATCCCAGCGACCCGGAGGACGAGCGGCAGCGCCAACGCGACGCATGGATCACCGTCCAACGTGCCCATGGAGTGACCAATGCCCTGCCGGTGGTAGTGTGCAACCGCACCGGTACCGAGCCCCACCCCATTGAGGCTGGTCCCGGGATTCAGTTTTGGGGTTCCAGCTTCGCGGCGGGCCCGCAAGGGGAAATCCTCGCCATGGCCTCCGCACAGGACGCGGAGGTCACCCTGGCCACCCTGCCACTCGCGCGCAGCGAACGGCTGCGACGCATCTGGCCCTATTTCCGGGATCGCCGCATCGACGCCTACGGAGACCTGCTCCGCCGCTACCGGGACTGATATCCGCACCGGCCGGAATCCCGTGCCACCGGGGTGTGGCGCCCGCACGCCACACCCCGGGGCCCGGTTCCCCCCGGCGGTACTACTGGGGCACCACCCGGGTAGTTTGCAGTCCCTTCGGACCGCGGGTCGCGTCGAACTCCACCGGCTGGCCTTCTTTCAGGGTCTTGAATCCCTCGGCCTCGATCGTGGAATAGTGGACGAAAACGTCTTCTGTGCCATCGCTTGGGGTAATGAACCCGTAGCCCCGTGCCTGATTAAACCATTTCACGGTTCCGTTTTGCATGCATCCTTCCTCTTATGTACTGCTTTATTGTCGTTCGCTGTACTCCTGTGCAGATCCAACGCCGGTATGCACCGGCGGAACCTGCACCGGCCTTTCCTCCTGCAGCCCCGCCATGCCCTGCGCGGAACGCCGGAAATCTATCCTATTCCGGTCCCTGAGGCTTTACAAACCCCTACGGGGGGTAGGGCCCGCAGCCTGCCGCGCCCGCGGTCCATGCGTCCACCCGGCAAGAAAAATATGCAATAATGAGGGGCTTAACGCGGGCCCTTCTGCAACCCGTCAGCCGACCGAGCGACCCCTGAACCGGACCTGGTCATGATCCTGATTCTGACTCCTGATACCAATCCCGAAGGCGCGGAATACCGCCAACTGCTGGAGCATCTCACCAATCTGCGCAACATCCAGATCCGGGTGCATCAGGAGACGGGTTCACAGCAAATCCTCACCGAGATCTACCTGATTGGCGATACCGCCTCCCTGACCGTGGAAGAGATGGCGGGATTGCCCTGCGTCGAGCGGGTGGTCCGGGTATCTGAAGAATACCGGGTGCTCGGACGGCACAAGGACGATCACCGCAACACCGCCTTCGAATACAACGGGGTGCGTTTCGGTCAGGACAATCTGAACGTGTTCGCGGGCCTATGCGCCGTGGACGAACCCAAGCACGTAGGGCAGATGATGCAAGCCCTGAAGGAACACGGGCAGGTCTGCACCCGCATGGGTGCCTACAAACCCCGTACCAGCCCCTATTCCTTCCAGGGTCACGGCAAGACCTGCTTGCCCTATGTATTTGAGCTGGCAGGCAAGCACGGGATCCGCGTGATCGCCATGGAGGTGACCCACGACTCGCATGTCCGGGAGATCACCAACGCCCTGGAACAGTCCGGCCGACCCACCGGGATCCTGCTCCAGATCGGCACCCGCAACACCCAGAACTTCGAACTCCTGAAGAGTGTGGGACGACAACGGGAATTCCCGGTGCTGCTCAAGCGCGGGTTCGGAATCACGCTGGAGGAATCGCTGAACGCGGCGGAATATCTCGCCAGCGAAGGAAATCACCGGGTGGTGTTCGGGTTGCGCGGCATGAAGACCAACATGGCGGACCCGCATCGCAACTTCGTGGACTTCGCCCATGTGCCAGTGGTCAAGCGTCTGACGCGGATGCCGGTCTGCGTGGACCCATCCCACTCGGTAGGCAACCGGGACCGGAATCCGGACGGTCTGCTGGACATCTTCCAGGTCACGGCCCAGGGCGTGATCGCCGGGGCCAACATGATCCTGGTGGACTTCCACCCGGAGCCCAGCAAGGCCCTGGTGGACGGCCCTCAGGCCCTCACCCTGGCGGAGTTGCCGCATTTCCTGGAAGACGTGCAGATCGCCCGCGCCGCCTACGAGAAACGCACCGCCCTGGCGGAACGCTACGCGAAGACGCCCACCGCTGCGGCCTGAGCCGCCACCGCACAGGTCCCGGCGCGGATCAGCCCGAACCCGCGCCGGCGCCCCCGACCTGCTGCCGGGCCGCCTCGATTTCCGCCTCGGTGGCATCGCGCACGCCCTGGATCTCCAGTTCGAAGACCAGGGTCTGGCCTGCCAGGGGATGATTGCCGTCCAGGGAAATCCGGTCCGCCTCGATCGCCGTGACGGTGAAGCGCACCTGGGTGCCGTCGCTGGCCGCGCCGATCACCGGACCGCCAACCTCGATGGGTTCCCCCGCCGGCAAGTCGTCCCGGGGTACGTCGATCACGAGATCAAGATCCCGCTCCCCAAAAGCGTCACCCGGGAACAACTTTACCCGCAGCACATCCCCAGGGCGATGGCCCGCCAACGCCGTCTCGAGCTTCGAAAACAGTTGCCCCACCCCGTGGACGTAGCGGATTGGCGCGCCGTGGGGCTCACGAATCGTCACCCCGTCTCCATTGCGGAGCGAGTACTGCAAGGTCACCAGTTTGTGGGAGTCTACCGCGCGAGGTTCGTGCATGGCATGACCTCTTCGGCCGCCCGCTTGCGTGTGCCAGGATTATTCTAACAGAGCCGTAAACTATCGGGACCTGGGGCCAGGCACTGCCCGTCAAAATATGGGAGAATGGAGCCCGTTTCGATCCGACTGGCCCCCAGGATGGCGCACCATGGCGCCGACGGCCCAAACCCGCTGACGATGTCCCGGCCTGCCAACCAAATTCCCCGCGCCGCCCAGGGCGCCGACCCGCTGCACCCGGTGCTGCCCGCCCAAGCCGGGGAGCGCCTGCGCTGGGCGATGCCACCGGGCAGTGCCACCGGGCTGCTGTTGGCTGGCGCCGCCGCGCGGGCACGGGGCGTGCTGCTGGTGGTGGTGCCGGACATGGCCGCTGCGGCGCGCCTGGAAACCGCGTTGCGCTTCTTCGCCGACGACACGGCTCTCACCGTCCTGGCGTTTCCGGATTGGGAGACCCTGCCCTACGACGCCTTCTCGCCCCATCAGGACATCATCTCCCAGCGCCTTTCCACCCTGTACCGCCTGCCCAGTCTGGATCGCGGCGTCCTGATCGTCCCGGCACCGACCCTGATGCAGCGGCTCGTGCCGCGGGAATTTCTCGATGCCCACTGCCTGCTGCTAAACGTCGGCCAGCGCTTCGATCCCGAGCCGATGCGCCGGCGCCTGGAGGCGAGCGGCTACCGGTGTGTATCCCAGGTGATGGAACGCGGGGAATACGCGGTGCGCGGGGCGGTGATGGATCTCTACCCCATGGGCAGCCGCCTGCCCTACCGGATCGACCTGTTCGACGACCAAGTCGAATCCCTGCGCACCTTTGATCCCGAGAACCAGCGCACCCTGGACCAAGTCGGATCGGTACATCTGCTGCCGGCACGCGAGTTCCCCTTGACCGAAGAGGCGATACGCCAGTTCCGCGGTGCATTCCGGGCCTGCTTCGAAGGCGACCCCCAGGCCAGCCCCATCTACCGGGACGTCAGCCATGGGCTGGCCCCCGGAGGGGTGGAATACTACTTGCCGCTGTTTTTCCCCCATACCGCGAGCCTGTTCGACTATTTACCCGAGGGCACCGTCCTGGTAGAGGCCGCGGGCGTGGAAACCGCCGCCACGCATTTCTGGGACGAAGTCCAGGTGCGTTACGAGCAGGGACGTCACGATCGGGAACGGCCGCTGCTGGTACCGGAAAAGCTCTATCTCGCCCCAGGCGATATGAACGCCCGCTTGGCCGCCTTTCCGTCTGTACAAATCCTCGATCGGGGCGCGGCGGACACTGCGGATGGGGCTCCATCGACGGGCTTCGCGCTGGCCGAATTGCCGGCGTTTGCCCGGGACGCGCGCAGCGCGTTTCCCCACGCTGCGCTGGAGGAATTCCTCGGAGGATTCGACGGTCGTGTACTGTTCGTCGCGGATACCCCCGGGCGCCGGGAATCGCTGCGCGAGCGTCTCGCGGCGTACGGGATCCAACCGGAGAACCGGGACGGCTGGCGCGGTTTTCTGGCTGCGGACGGACGCTTCGGCATCGCCGTAGCCGCGCTGGAGGACGGTCTGATCCTGGCGGAACCCCAAGTGGCGGTGGTGCCGGAGGCGCGGCTCCTGGGAGAGCGGGTGCGCCAGACGCGCCGCGAATCACCGGTGCGGGACGCCGAAAACCTGATCCGCGACCTGGGCGACCTGCATGTCGGCGCCCCCGTGGTGCATGAGGACCACGGCGTGGGCCGCTACCAGGGCCTCCAACATCTCACGGTGGGCGGCGTCACTACTGAATTTCTGAACCTGGAGTACGCCGGAGGCGATCGGCTCTACGTGCCGGTTTCCTCACTGCATCTGGTGAGCCGTTACAGCGGGTCGGCGCCGGAGTCCGCGCCTCTGAACAAACTGGGCGGCGATCAGTGGCAGCGGGTGAGGCGCCGGGCGTCGGAACGGATCCGGGACGTGGCGGCGGAACTGCTGGAGATCTACGCACGGCGCGCGGCGCGCAGCGGACATGCGTTCCGGACGCAGGGAGAGGACTACGCCGCGTTCGCGGCTGCATTTCCCTTCGAAGAGACCCCGGACCAAGAGACGGCCATCGCCAGCGTCCTGGCCGACATGGCGACGCCGCGACCCATGGACCGGGTGGTCTGCGGCGACGTGGGTTTCGGGAAGACCGAGGTAGCCCTGCGTGCCGCATTCATCGCCGTGCAGGATGGCCGCCAGGTCGCCGTACTGGTACCCACCACCCTGCTTGCCCAGCAGCATCTGCAAACCTTCCAGGACCGTTTCGCCGATTGGCCGGTGCGCGTCGAATCCCTATCCCGGTTCGAATCCCGCAAACAACAGGACGCGGTAGTGAAGGAACTCGCCGCCGGCACGGTGGACATCGTGATCGGCACCCACCGGCTACTGCAGGGCAACGTGCGTTTCAAGGATTTGGGGCTGGTGATCGTCGACGAGGAACACCACTTCGGCGTACGCCACAAGGAGCGGCTCAAGGCGCTGCGCACTGAGGTGGACATGCTCACCCTCACCGCCACGCCGATTCCGCGCACCCTCAACATGGCGCTCGCGGGGCTTCGGGACCTGTCCATTATCGCGACCCCGCCGGCGCGCCGGTTGTCCATCAAGACCTTCGTGTGCCAGTGGGAAAACCGGTTGCTGCGCGAGGCGTGCCTGCGGGAGATCGCCCGCGGCGGTCAAGTCTATTTCCTGCATAACGAAGTCAAGGACATTGCCCGCATCGCCCGGGACGTGGCGGTCTTGGTACCGGAGGCATCGGTGCGCATCGCGCATGGACAAATGCGGGAGCGCGAGCTGGAACAGGTGATGCTGGACTTCCATCATCAGCGGTTCAACGTGCTGGTGTGCACCACGATTATCGAAAGCGGCATCGACGTGCCGAGCGCGAACACCATCATCATTCACCGCGCCGACCGCTTCGGCCTGGCCCAACTCCATCAACTGCGCGGACGGGTGGGCCGCTCCCACCACCGCGCCTACGCGTACTTGGTGGTACCGCCCCAATCCCTGCTTACGCCGGACGCGGTAAAACGTCTGGAGGCCATCACCGCGCTGGAGGATCTTGGAGCCGGGTTCACCCTTGCCACCCACGACCTGGAGATCCGTGGCGCGGGCGAGCTGCTGGGTGACGAACAAAGCGGGCAAATCCATGAGATCGGCTTCGACCTCTACAACGAACTCCTGGAACGCGCGGTGCGCGACCTCAAAGCAGGACGGGAACCGGATCTGGACCTGCAACTGGACCACGGGCCGGAGCTCGACCTGCAACTGCCCGCCCTGCTCCCCGACGGTTATCTGCCCGACGTGCACATGCGCCTGAGCCTCTATAAACGAATCGCCAGCGCGCGCTCCGCGGACGATCTACGCGAACTACAGGTGGAAATGATCGATCGCTTCGGCTTGTTACCGCCACCTGCGAAGAACTTGTTCCGGCTCGCCGAACTCAAGCTCCGGGCCGCCACCCTGGACCTGACCCGGATCGAAATGGGCACCGGTGGTGGGCGGTTTGTGTTCGCACCACGTCCCGCGCTCGATCCGGCGCGTATCATGCGACTGATCCAGAAGCAGCCCTCGACGTACCGGTTGCAGGGCAGCGACACTTTGCGCATAACCAAGGAACTTCCTGATCCGGACGCGCGGATCGCAGCCGTTACGCGCATGCTGGACTACTTGGCCGGAGGAGAAAGCCCGTGAGACGAATTACCGTCAAAGGACTGCGGATACTCGGATTCGTGATGTTGGGTGCAACCACCTGGCTGATGGTGCCGGCGTGGGCGGCGGACACGCCCGCGTCGTGGTACGACGTGGAGCTGATCGTGTTCGCCCGAATCACTCCAGACCCCGGAGCCGGCGAAACCTGGCCCGCCAATCCAGGCCAACCGGACCTGCAAGGCGCCGTGGAACTGAGCGCGCCAGGGGCGTCGCCCAATGACGTACCGCCAGCCCCGGTGCTGGCGCCGGGGACCTCGTCATCGTCAACCCCAGCGACTTCGGGCCAGCCGGTCCCGTACCAGACGCTCGCACACCAGCAGTTCCGGTTGAACCGGGTGGACCAGATCTTGTCCGCCTCGCCCCGCTACCGGGTGTTGCTCCATGTGGCCTGGCAGCAACCGGGGGTCGGCCCCACGGCCGCGCGTCCCGTCCACATCCAACTTCCCGATGGGACCTTAAACGGGACTGTGCAGCTGAGTCGTACCCGCTATTTGCACGTCGCCGTGGACCTGCTCTACCGGCCCGACGGCACAGCGACAGCGGGCACTCCGACCTCGATCTCATTACCGGTGTACCGTATGCACCAGCAACGGCGCATCGACCCCGGTGTGCTGAATTATTTCGATCACCCGGTATTCGGTGTATTGCTCCAGGCGCGCCCCATCCAGGTATCCGGCACCCCACTGGACACGTCCCCGCCCGCCGCGGACAAAACCAACGACACGGGCCCGACATCCCCCGCAGCGGAGTAACGCGCGGCGGGCGCAAACAAGGTCAGACCCGATCTCAAAATACGTCTCGGCCGCCCGTGCGGCGTGTCGGACCCTGCTGCGATGCGCATTTAGACACACCGACCCATTACGAACGAACGTCTCTCCCGGCTTGCAATGACCTCTACATGAGGTCAATCGGCTCAGCAAGTTCTCCCTTGCGATCCGGATCCACCACGACGTCTTTCTTTGCAACCGATAACAAGGCCGCAACGACGCTGATACCAACCAACGTCAGCAGTACAACAGAAAACCCACTCAAAAAAGCCTCATTATGCAGCTGGGCAGGAATGTGGGCATGATGATACGTATGTGAAGTAAACATACCGTGTTTACGGACAAAGCCGTTCTCGATCGAGCTGAAGATCATGCCGGAGATGTCAACCCCGAAAATAAGCCCCAGCGAGCGCATCATATTCAGAACGCCGCCCGCGACACCAAGCCGTTCCGTTGGGACTGCCCCCATAATGGACGAATTGTTGGGCGGAGTAAAAAGTCCCATCCCAATGCCCAGGACAATCAAATCCAACACCAATACCAACATGTTCGGATGTTGGCCAATAAAAAATAACTGCGCTGTCGACAGCGCGCAAACCACCATTCCCAGCGTCGTAATCGCCCTGGATCCATATTTGTCGGAAATATAGCCCGCGAACGGCGCCACCACCGCCATTGCAAGCGGGATCGGCGTGAGGATGGTTCCAGTTATCACCGGGTTATCGCCAACGATTTGCTCCAAATAAAACGGCATCAAAAACAGTACCGCAAACAAGACATAGTAGGAAAGCAGTCCCGATACATTCCCCGCCGCAAACGCATAGCGCTTGAATAACGTCAAATCGATCATCGGGTGCTCTACCTTCAATTCTGTGTACACGAACGCAGATAGAAGCACGACCGCCAAGCTGAAATAGATCAGAATGATGTTGGATCCCCAGCCGAACTTCTCGCCCTCGTTCACGCCGAGCACCAGGAACGCGAGGCCAGTTGCAAAAACCAACGTTCCAAAATAATCAATTTTCTCTCGCTTTGCGCTCGATACTGCGGCCGGCAAAATGTAAAGGGCCGCAAAGGTGCCGATAATCCCTATCGGAACGTTCACGTAAAAAATGAAACGCCAGCCCACGGACGAAACTAGAATACCGCCTACGAATGGTCCAATGGACATGGCTACTGCCTGTACCGCGCCCTGAATTCCGATCGCACGGCCACGCTCATTCGATGGAAACGCCTGAGTAATAAGAGCGATCGAATTTGCCTGAAGGAGACCCGCTCCGATCGCTTGCAACACGCGCGCGCCCACGAGCGCTCCTGCGGATGGCGCCAATCCGCATAGCGCGGATCCAATGGTAAAAACCACAAATCCGGCGTTATACATCTTGCTGCGCCCGAAAATGTCGGCGAGCCTACCAAACAATGGCAAGAAAATTGTTAGCGTTAGCATGTATGCCATGGCGACCCACTCGATGGCCGAGAGGGTAACGCCGAAATCGGTCTGCAATGTCGGTAACGCTACGTTCACTATGCTGACGTCCAGCGCCGACATGGTCGCGCCGATGAGAACCGTTAGCAAAATAAACCAGCGCCATTTCGGGTGACTCGAAAAGAAAGGGTGCGGCAATTGCGACATCAACATTGTCCTCCATACGATAAATATATTTCGCGGCCCACGGTATCGTTAGTCGGTATTGCTGCGCGAATATGGAGTGCTAGCTCACGAATACCGGTTAGGCGTGCCTGACTTAAGCTATGGCTCTTCACTCTAATCCAAAACAGATCATGATGACCTGCCATCCGCCGGACGGACGTCGGCGCCAAGAAACCGCACCTGCGGCGCCACATCAAGACGGACGGGAGGATGCCAACCAGGCACTGGTGTTCCTGATCAACCATCACGGACTGGATTTTCCGACCATCAATGCCTTCTACAAATATCGTTGGAAGCTGGAGCTGTTCGCCAACGCGGATAAGCAAAACCTGGGGATCACGACTTTCGTCGGCGCTTCGGCCAACGCAGTGAAGATCCAGATCTGGGTGCGCACCGTAGGAATCCGTAAACCTCAGGCGGGGAAGGATCTCAAGTCGACGTGTACGCTCGAAAGAAAGATATTCACGTGTTCCATGCCAGATTATCGATCAGTGATTTCAATGATTCCCGCGGGTTCCCGCGCCACTGCGGCGCGTGCGCTGCGCTCCCGCCCACGGAGGCCGCCGCCGCTCGCATAGACAGACGAGTGAACGCTGGATCCGGAGGCACAACCAGCACCGGGACCGGCAGCAAGACCGCCAGCCGCGAGCCGAGGTGACCGGTACGGCGCGCGCGCAACCCGACCCTTTTCTCGCTCGACAATCCGCGCCGGCCGGTGATCACCATCAGGGTCCGTGGGTCCGCCGCTACCGCGCGCGCGACTTCCAAGTCCGCAACGCCTTCCGCCACCACCCATTCGGGCGCGATCTCGGAATCCCCTTGGAGGCGCCGCGCTGCGCCGCTCAGCAGGGCCTCGGCCTGGGCACGGATATTACCCCGCATCCGCGCCGCTACAGCACCCCAAACCATCATGCCGGGAAGGCCCAACACGTGTATCAGCCACAGCCGCGCATCCAGCAATCCGGCGAGACCGGCACCGACCCGCGCCGCGGTCAGCGCGTTGCGCGACTCATCGATGGCCACCAATATCGTGTCCTGGGCACCACTGTCCACCGAATCAGGGTCCTCATACGGGGTCATGCCACCAACCGGGCCGGGGTCTCGACTGGGCCCCCTTGCGCGAGGCGGTTTGCCCGACATCACCTACCGTCGGGAATGTGACCAATTCGGTGCGGATGAGTTCCCCGGCATGCTCGGGATTACCCCAGAACCACCCTGGGGACCCCAACGCCGAGCGGCGGAAAGGATAGCGGGGAACCGGGCGAATGTCTAACGAATTCCGGCGGACCCGGTCGGCACCCGCACCGCCAAGCGATACCAAGTGGAGCCGCCACCGTGCGCCTCGGACCTCCCGGATGCCATGGCACTCGCGTGCAGCGCCCGCCGGACCGATTCCGCGCAACGGTGGACGTAGTCCGCCCAGGGCTCGCCGGACCGGCGCTGGATCTCCCCTTCCGCGCGCGGCTCATCGCACGGTTCCCAGTGGCAAACCGCATAGCGCGAGCGCTCGAAGATCTCGATGGCCGCGAGCGACTCCTCGTAGGGCAGCACCGCTTGCGTGGCGGAGCGGGACAGGTCGCGCAAAGCGGGGGGCAGCAGGTCCATGGGGTCCATCGGATGCGCTCCAGGGGGACCAACCGGATTTTCCAGCCGGGGCGCGCGCCGGGCAATATCCCGCACGTCACGTCATGTTCGCCCCTATCGCGCCGTTGAAACCCATGCGCGCGCGTGACTACGCCGGGGTCGGCCGGCGCCGCGCCCAGGCACCGGGACTCAGCTGAGATATTCCTGCATGATGCGCCAGCCCACGTATACCCCCAGACCAGTACCCACCATGCTCAACAGAACGGCAGAACCAATGCCGAAGTGGGCACCCAACGCCCAGCCGCCCCAACTGCCGAAGAAGCCGCCGATCCCGGTCATGAGTCTGCGCATACCCTGCCTCCATCGCTCGAGCGACCCGGCCGACCCGCGGGACCCGGGCGGAACCCGCGTCAGAGCAGTTGGACCAAGTGCTCCAACAGCAAACGGACCCGGTCCATCCCATCCTTGAGGTGCCTTTCGATATCACCCATAGTGATCTGCGCTGCCCCGCGTCCGGCGGCCTTGTTGGCCACCACGGCGCAAGTGGCATAACAGAACTCCAGCTCGCGCGCGAGGGCCGCCTCCGGCATGCCCGTCATGCCCACCATGTCGCAACCGTCGCGCTCCAGCCGGTCGACCTCCGCTGCGGTCTCCAGGCGCGGGCCCTGGGTGGCGCCATAGGTGCCACGCTCCCACGCGTCCAGTGCGGCACGCCGCGCGGCCTCGATCAGCAAGGCCCGCAGTTCCTCACAATAGGGCTGCGTGAAATCGATGTGGGTGACGTGGGGGAGCTCGCCCTCGAAGAAGGTATGGGCACGCGACCAGGTGTAGTCGATGATCTGATCGGGAACTGCCAGCCGGCCGGGTCGCAGGTCACCACTGATGCCCCCCACCGCCGCCACTGCCAGCACGCGAGTGATGCCGGTGTGCCGCAGGGCCCACAGATTGGCGCGGTAGTTGACTTGATGGGGCGGGATGGTGTGACCGTAACCATGGCGGGCCAGGAATACCACCTCGCGCCCGAATAGCACGCCGTAGGTCAGGGGACCGGAGGGCTCCCCGTACGGCGTCTGCACCACCTCGCGGCGGGTGATCTCCAGCCCGTTCAGACTCGTGAGCCCGGTGCCTCCGATGATCGCCAGATCTGGCATGCTGATTCGCCTTCGCCTCGGGTCCCGTCAGGAGGCTTCTGTGGGCCCGTGGCCATGCTCCCCGTCGCGGACCGCATAGATCCCGGGCGCATTGCGCAGGTAGCCGTGAAAATCCATGCCGTAGCCGAACACGTAGCGATCCTCCACTTCCACGCCGGTGTAGTCCGCCCGCACTGGGCATTTGCGGTCATGGCGCTTGTTCACCAATACGGCGCTGTGTACCGCGCTGGCCCCCTGTTCCTCGCAATAGCGCAGGATCGCATCCAGGGTCCAGCCTTCGTCGAGGATGTCGTCGATCACCAGCACCACCCGACCGGCCAGGGGCGTCTCCGGTTTGTGCTTCCATTGCAAATCCGCGCCCCGGGTGTTGCCCCGGTAGCGGGTCGCATGCACATAGTCGATCTGCAACGGAAAATCAAAACGGGACAGGAGGTGCGCGGTGGGGATCATCCCGCCCATCATCACGCAGAGCACCAGGGGATCGCTGCCGGATAGCGTCGCGCTGATTTCCGTGGCCATACGGTCCAGGGCCGCTTCCACGTCCGCGGGCGGGTGCAACAGATCCGCTTCGGCGAACGCTTGGTGTGCCTGCTGGGCCGTCAAGCTCATTCCGGATGCGCGGCCCGATCAGTACGTGAAGGTAACCACATCGTCGTCCATGGCCTGGCTGATCACATAGGCGCCACCCACGGTCTCTTCAATCTCCGGGATGAGATCGCTGCCCCAGAGATCCAGAGTCGGCGTGCAGGCCTTGAACTTCACCCCAGCCTCGTGGGCGTCCTTGATGAAATCGTACACCGTCTTCGGGCTGCCTTCCTGTACGTGGAGTTTCTCCGCGACGCCTTTTACCGCCAGCTCACCCGCGCGGCCCGTCAGTATCACTTCCACCTCGTATTCCATAGCAGCGGCCACTGTGGCCTGGAAAAAAGGCGCGCCCAGTTCCGATGCATTGCTTGGATCGGTGTTGACCATGACGATCAAAAGCTTGTCTGCCATCTCTGCACTCCCCAACTCGTGTGCACAGGCCGCCTCGGGACGCGCGCCGCCTGCAATGTCCGGTAGGAAATCTTGAACACCACCCAAACCATGGAATTATACCCGGCGTGCTTGCACAAGACCAGCACACGTCCCTGCAATTACCCCGCTGCCGCCGGGCCTATCCCTCATGCCAGATCCAAACCCAGCTCCGGGTCCGGATCGCAGGCCGCAATGTCGGACACCGCCTGCGACCATTCGGGTAGCTGGCACATGGCATCCCGTGCCAGCCCATGGCCGCCGCCCCGCATCCGCGCCAAGCGCATCTGGGCGGCGGGGTCCCGGTATCCTGCCAGGGCATCCAGCACCGCGCCAGTCGCCTCCCCTTCATTGCACACCAGCACCATGTCGCAGCCCGCCGTAAGGGCGACGTTGGCACGGTCCGTCAGGGTGCCCGCGCCATGGGCGGCCACCATGCCCAGGTCATCGCTGAACACGGCACCCTGGAAGCGCAATCGCGCGCGCAGCACGTCGTGGATCCAGTAGCGGGAGTAGCCTGCAAGTTGCGCATCGATCGCCGGATAGAGCACATGAGCGATCATGACCCCGGGGATGCCCTGGTCGGCCGCCCGTTCGAAGGGCAGCAGGTCCTCCACGCCCAAGGTCTCCAGCGGGCGCGGATCCACCGGCAGGGCCCGATGGGAGTCGGCGGCCACCGAACCGTGTCCAGGGAAATGCTTACCCACCGCCGCCATGCCCGCGCGCTGCATGCCGTGGATATAGTGCTGGGCGAGGTCGGCCACCACTTCGGGATCCCGATGAAATGCCCGTTCTCCGATGACCGCACTCACGCCGCGATCCAGATCGAGCACCGGCGCGAAGCTCAGGTCCACGCCGACCGCGCGCAGTTCCGCAGCCATGAGCCAGCCGCATTGGGCCGCGAGATGCCGGGCGCGGACCGGATCCTGATCGTAGACGCGTCCCAGCCGGTTCACCGGCGGGAGCCGTGTGAATCCGTCCCGGAACCGTTGCACTGGGCCACCCTCCTGATCCACCGCGATCAGCAGCGGCGGCGTGCGCGCGGCGTGGATCTGCGCCGTGAGGCTGGTGACCTGCTCTGGGGATGCGTAATTGCGGGTGAAGAGGATGACACCACCCACCGCCGGATGACGCAGCCAGTCCCGTTCCGCGGCGCTGAGCACCGGGCCCGCAATACCGAGCATGACGGGTCCTAGGGACATGGCGCATCCAGCGTCCAGGGGCATTGGCGAGCCCAGTGTACGGGAATCCCCGGGCGCGGCAAGCCCGGTCCCTCAGGCGCGTCGGGATGTCGAACCATTGCGTACGTCCAGCCGATCCCGCAGCCGATCCCCCAGCAGATTCACCGCCAGCACCACCGCCATCAACGCCGCGCCAGGGGCGATCACCATATGGGGAGCCACCAGCATGTAACGCGTTCCATCCCGGATCATGCTGCCCCAGGAGGCCGCTGGCGGTTGCACCCCGAGCCCGAGAAACGACAGTCCCGCCTCCGCGATCACCACGCCGGCCACGCCGAAAGTGGCCTCCACCAGCAGGGGTGCCAGCGTCAAGGGCAGTAGGTGGCGGAACAGGATGCGTCCCTGCCCCGCCCCCAGGGCCACCGCCGCCAGGACATGGTCCCGATGCTTCAGGGAGAGGACCTGGGCGCGGGTCAACCGCGCGAAGCCCACCCATCCCACGGTGCACAATGCCAACACCACATTGCCGATTCCCGGGCCCAGGATACCCGCCAGGGCAATCGCCAACAGGATGCCGGGAAACGCCAGGAACACATCGATGATCCGCACAATGACACGGTCCCACGTCCCGCCCAGCCAAGCGCTGAGCCCCCCGACCACGGTGCCGACGCTGGCGGACAGCACCACTACGGCGCTGGCCACCAGCAGCGACGTGCGTGCCCCCATCACCAGGCGGTCCCAGACCGAGCGCCCCAGATCGTCGTAGCCGAGCCAGGCATGCAGTCCCGGCCCCGCGAGGATCCGGCCGAGGTTGATGCGATCGGGATGCAGTGGCAACAGCGGCCCGAGGAGCGCAACCACCGCCCACAGCACCAGCACCAGCAGCGGCACACCGAGGCGCCTCATCCTGCGCCTCCACCGCGCATCCGCGGATCGGCCCACGCGTACACCAGATCGGTAAGCATGTTGACCACCACGTAGGTCACGCTGATCAGCAATACACAGGCCTGGACCACCGGATAGTCGCGCCGGTGGATCGCATCCACCAGGAGCTGGCCAACCCCCGGCCAGGAGAACACCATCTCGGTGATCACCGCACCCCCGAGCAGGGTACCCAGTTGCAGTCCGATCAGGGTGAGCACCGGCAGCAGGGCGTTACGCAGGCCGTGGCGCAGGATGACGGTGCGCTCCGCAAGGCCCTTGGCCCGGGCGGTGCGGATATAGTCCTCGCCCAACACCTCCAGCAGGGCGCTGCGCACCATGCGCGAGAGGATCGCCGCCATCGCGGTGCCGAGCGTGATCGCCGGCAGCACTAAAGAGGAAAACCCGGCGCGCCCGCTCACCGGAAACCAGCCGAGCCCCACGGAGAACACCAGGATCAGCAGCGGCCCCATCCAGAAGTTGGGGATCGACACGCCCAGCAGCGCGAAGCCCATCGCGCCATAATCCCATCGGGTGTCTTTGCGCACCGCCGCCAGAATTCCCAGTGGAAACGCGAGGCATACCGCCACCACCAGCGCCGCCAACGCCAGTTCCGCAGTGGCGGGGATACGCTGGGCCAGAATCTCCGCCACCGGTTGCTGGGAGTAGAGGGAGGTGCCCAGGTTCAAGTGCAGCAGGTGCCGGAAGTACGTGACCAGCTGCACGAGGACCGGGCGGTCCAGACCCAGGGCGTGGCGCAGCGCCACACGGTCCGCGGGCAGGGCGGATTCCCCCAGCATCACGTCCACCGGATCTCCGGGCGCCAGATGGACCAGCATGAAGACCAGCACCACCACGCCAGCCACCACCAGGGCGGCACTCAACAAGCGCCGTATCGTGAAGCCGATCACACCTGTGCTCCCTGACCTGGCATCGCCCGGTTACGGCTCGATACACACACGGTCACCCACCTGTACCTGATCGAACAGGCGAATCACATCCGTATTGCGCAGCTTGACGCACCCATGGGACCCCGGTATCCCCAAGATGTCCTCGTCCGGGCAGCCGTGAATATAGATGTAGCGGCGCATGGTATCCACCGGGCCCAGGCGATTGCGGCCCAGCTCCAGGCCACTCAGCCACAGGATGCGGGTAAGGATCCAATCCCGTTCCGGGTGTCGGCGGCGCAGTTCCGGAGTGTAGACCTCTCCGGTGGGCCGCCGTGCCACGAATACCGTATCCGGCGGACACCCGGCGCCGATCTTCGCGCGGATCACATGCCAGCCCCGCGGCGTGCACTCGCTGCCGAATCGCTCGCCGGCGCCGTTGCGGGCGCTGGCGGCGGGACAATCCAGGCGCACCTCGCCCGCCACCCGCAGTTGCAACTGCTGCCGGGACAGACTGACGTGGACGATCCGCTCACTCATGGCGACCCCGTGCCGGTCCGGCGCACCGTGGACACCCGCCGGATCGTGTTCAACCCATCATAGTTGCCGTCCGGCTCCACGTGATAGCCCACGATGTCGCGCCGCGCCACGAAGGTCTGATCCTCGAACCACAGGGGCAGGTATGGAAGTTCCTTCAGCAGATAGGCCTGCAGCTCCCGGTAGTCCCGCGACTTGACGGCGAGATCCGGGGACGCCTCGGCGGCGTCGATGAGGTGATCGGCCACCGGGCTCGCGAAATAGCCCCGGTTGGCGCCCTCAGGCGGAATAGAGGTGCTGTAGAACACGTAGCGGAAGATGTCCGGGCTCTTGATCCCGACCCAGGACAGGCTGTACATCTGGAACCGGCCGGATTTGATGTCCCCATAGAACGTGCCCCAGTCGTAGCTCTGCAGGTGCACATGGATGCCCACCTGGCCGAGCTGATACTGAATGACGGTGGCGAGCCGCACCCGGAACGGATCGCTGGAGGTCTTGTAGGTGATGCGTGCCGGATGCCCCGGCCCGAAGCCCGCCGCGCGCAGCAACGCCCGGGCCCGGGCCGGGTCGTAGGCGTACCCGTGCAGGTCCGGGTTGCCGGCCCAGTGGCTTGGCGGCAGCAGCGATTCGGCAGGGCGTGCCGCGCCACCCAGTACGTAACGGATGATGGCCGCACGGTTGATGGCGTGCGCGATGGCGCGGCGCACCCGCAGCTGCCCGGTGATTGGGTCGCGCAGGTTGAATCCCAGGTAGGTGAGGTTGGTGCCGCGTGCGTGCTCCACCCGCACGTCCTTGCGCCGCTCCAGGTAGGTAATCAACTCCGGCGGCAGGTCGTTCTGCAGCATGTCGATCTCCCCGCGCAGCAGCTTCAATACGCGCACCGTGGGGTCACGCACCACGAGGAATTCAAAGGCCTGTCCGTCCCGGCGACGGCGCAGGAGCAGCCGTTCGGCGTCGGGCCAAGCCACGAACGCGAACGGTCCACTGCCCACCGGGTCCTGTGCAAAGCGATGCCCCGAGTCCAGAAGCCGCTTGGGCAGAATACCCACCGTCAGGTAGCTGGGAAACAGGGCGTTGGGACGATCCAGCACAAAGTCCACGGTATCCGGGTCCGGCGTATCGATGCTCCGGATCCCCGCGACCCGCTTCAGGGTATCGCGCAGCGGCGACCCAGTGGCGGGGTTCAAAATGGATTCGTAGGTGGCCTTTACATCCGCGGAGGTCAGATGCTCACCGTCCTGGAATTCCCGGCCCCTGGCACCAAGATGAAAGCGGTACACGGTGGGGCTGAGGCGTTCCCAATGGGCCAGATCCGGCACCGGGCGTGCCGCGGCATCGAAGGTCACCAAGCCACGGTACAGCAACCGGTCGATGCGGCTCGAAGCCGCATCCGTCGCATAGCGCGGATCCAGGGTGATGGGTGCGGTGGCGAGCCCGAACCGCAGGGGCACCGCCGCGAGCGCGGACCCAGCCGGGATCCGCGTGCCGCAGGACGTCAGCAGCAGCGCAGCGCAGCACGCCAGCCATCGCAGCCCGCGCTTCATGACCAGTCCTTGTAGGGATGGGACACCAGGCATACGTTGTAATAGCGCGGATCATTGGACACCTCCTCGCCGAGCCATTCCGGACGCTCGAAGGCCTCGTCCGCGGCACCGAGCTCGATCTCCGCCACCACCAACCCGGCGTTGTCTCCCTGGAACACGTCGATTTCCCACAGGTGGCCGGCGTAGGGGACTCGATGGCGAACCTTGCTGATCATAGGCCGGACGCAGAACTGCGCCAGCAGTTCCTCTGCGTCCGTTTTCGGGATGGGATACTCATACTCGTGCCGTTCCACCCCCAGGGTCGCCCCCTTGATGTTGAGAAACGCCCCCTGGGGACCCACCCGTACCCGCACCGAGCAACGCTCCATACCCGCGAAGTATCCCTGCCGGTATTCGGTCGAGTCCCGTACCTGGGTGCGCCAAGCGTCGCTGCGGACCAGGAATTTGCGTTCGATTTCAGTCGCCATGGTTCAGGCATCGGCCTCCCGGTCGATAGTATGACTGGTACAGGGTACCAGGGCACGGCCGCTGCGGCGCGCTTGACGCCGGACCGGGGATGGAGCGATGTTTTTTCCATGGCCAAATTAATCCGCAAAAAGGCCACGGACACCATGAAGGCGGCTGTCATGACCGCCGCTGGGGGTCCGTCGGTCCTGAAGGTGCAGGACGCGCCACGGCCGGAGATCGAGACCAGCTCCGAGATGCTGGTGCGGCTCAAGGCGGCCGGGGTCAATCCGGTGGACACCAAGCTGCGTGCCCGCGGCACCTATTTTCCCGACCGGATGCCGACGATCCTGGGTTGCGACGGTGCCGGCGTGGTCGAAGCGGTGGGCGAGGACGTGCACCGTTTCCAGGCCGGGGACGAGGTCTATTTCTGCAACGGCGGTATCGGCGGGCATCCGGGCAATTATGCCGAATACGCCGTTGTGGATGAAATGCTCGCCGCCCACAAGCCCACAACCCTGGATTTTACCGCCGCCGCCGCGCTCCCTCTGGTCACCATCACCGCCTGGGAATCCCTATATGACCGTGGCCGTCTCAAGGCCGGGCAACGCATTTTGATTCACGCCGGGGCCGGGGGCGTCGGGCACGTCGCGATCCAGCTGGCCCTGGTACAGGACGCGTGGGTATGCACTACCGTGGGTTCCCGGGAGAAGGCGGATTTTGTGACCCGGCTCGGGGTCCATGAGGCAGTCCTGTACCGGGAGACCGATTTCGTGCAGGCAGTGCTAGCCTGGAGTGGCGGCGAGGGCGCCGACCTGATCCTGGATACCGTGGGTGGCGATACCTTTGTCCGCAGTTTCGGGGCGGCGCGTTTCTACGCCGATCTGGTCACTCTGCTACAGCCCGGCCCGGAGGTCGACTGGAAGGAGGCCCGGAGCCGGAATCTGCGGATCAGCTACGAATTAATGCTCTCCCCGATGTTGCACGGCCTGCGTCAAGCCCAACAGCACCACGCGCAAGTCCTCGAGGCCTGCGCCCAACTCGTTGACGAGGGCCGTCTGCGGGTCCACGTCAACGAGACCTTCCCGCTTGACCAGGCGGCGAAGGCCCATGCACTGTTGGAGAAGGGTTCGCTCACCGGAAAATTGGTCCTCGAAATCCCCTAACCTGCCGCCACGCGGACCCCGGGCGGTGCCGCGCCGGAACCCCGCCGTTCACACTTACCGCTACCGCTCACGGCAGTAAGACCGTATCGACTACCGCAACCCGTAACCCGCCGACCAGAAATCCCGTTCCGGCCGACAGACACCACGCGCCATGTGCCTACCGCGGCCGCAGCCTCACCGGCTACCTGCTGCGGCCACCGGTGGGCTAGCCCGAGTCTACGCCCCGCGCACTATAGCGCGCCACGTGGTCGGCACGCCGCGGTTGGTGCCGCCGCTCGCGCGGACGCGACCGCGTCCGCGCGACCAACACCTCCAAAGGTCCCCTATCCCTACCGTGTGGCGCCGGCTCAAAGCGTCGAAAACCGCATCTGCCCCCACAGCCAGAGTTTGCGCACATCCCTGAACGGCGCGTTGCTGTCTGCGTTGAAGTTCGCATAGGTCAGCCCCACCGTGTAGCGCTTTGCGAACGTCTTCTTGGCCTGGAAATCCCACTCCGTGCCGTAGCCGGCACTGCCCTTGTTCGCCGTGAAATCATGGTAGGTCAAGAGCAGATCGACCCCCATCAGCCCGGCGCCACCGGTGATATAACGGTCATCCAACCCGTTGGGCGGGGTCGTGAGGAACACATCCGCCCAACCGTCGAAGGCGTGCAACGTGGCCAACGGCGTCTGTACGCTTTGGGTTCCGTTACCCTCCAGCACCTCATAACCCAGCTTCAGCATGAATGCGCTATAGCCGGCTCCGGCCTCGCCAAAAAAATAGTTGAGTCCGTAGTGGTTCGGATTGTTACGGTAGTCGACCTGGCGGGCATATTCGCCTGTATACAGCAGCCGGATTCCCCGCCCTAACCCGTGGGTACCCGCAAAGCGCAGCCCGTAGGTCGAAGTCGATAGCGCCGGTGCCGTGTCAAAGCCCAGCAGGTACGCGTAACCCGTGAGCGTGCCTAATCCAAAACCGCGGTAGGACACGTTAACCAAATCGGAATCCATGCGAAAGTGGCCGTTCGGCGAGTCGGGCCCGAAAATGCGGTGCACGTTCGCGATGTAGCCGTAGGTCACCGCGACATTCGGGATGGATTGATTGACCGCTGTTACGGCATCGAAGGTTTGTTCGTTCTGGCGGAACCCTACGTTGCCAATCCAGCGAGCGTTGTCGAGCTTGACCCGCTGGCGCCCCAAACGCACCACGGTCTTCGGCAACGCACTATATTGCAGGTATACCTGATTCATATCGGTGAGCGGCGGGTCGGCCACCACCGGGAATCGGGTCTTTCCGTTGATCGTATCGTTGTAGTCCTGCGGCCCCACCACCGCCACATTCACGCCTTGGA
Source organism: Chromatiales bacterium 21-64-14 (assembly GCA_002255365.1). Classification (NCBI taxonomy): domain Bacteria; kingdom Pseudomonadati; phylum Pseudomonadota; class Gammaproteobacteria; order Chromatiales; species Chromatiales bacterium 21-64-14. Next base: position 58,057 of record NCBI01000009.1, on the reverse strand, counting down.
CCAGCAGATTCAACCCATAGTACATTCCCGTGGTATAACCGAAACGAGTACGGAGCGTGGAGGCATTGGCATCTTGCGGTACCCCTGCCTGATCGACGTTCTCAAGACGGTAGCGCAGGTTCGCGGCGAAATTCCCTCCGGTGATCGCCCCCCACAACGCGTCCCCCGCCATGCACACCGGGACATGGCCGACCAGCAACACGCCCGCGGCCGCCACCACCCCAATTCTTTTGCCAATCGCCTGGACGATGGTCATCAAACAGCCCTCCATAAGTTTGCCGATAGCTCGGGTGGACACCCACGCGCAGCCACACGCCCGCCACCGTGCTCAGGCAGCGGCGCATGCTGAATCCTCCAGGTGGATCGAGCTGCGCGGGAGACCCGGTGCATCTGCGTGGCTGCTGACCCGCCGCCGGTCCGCGGCGACAAGCGCAGGACGCATATGCACCGATATTTAACGCCGGAACCCTCTGCCGCTGGCCGGATTACATCGGGTTCGAGATCCGGGAATACGGCCCGGCGTGCAAAACAAGACCAGCAAACCCCGTGCCAAGACGCGGAAATGCGGTTCGTCAGGAACGCCAGGTCTGGATGCGCGCGCCGGGCCCTCAGGTAACCGATCGCGCACCAGCACGGTACCGTTAACGGCCGGAATGCACCATTTCAGGGAACCTCGGAACCCGTAGATTGCGCGGCAAGTCAACGCTTCTGCGCCAGATCCCACGCACCGTATCGCGATACCGACAGTTCCGGCTCGGAAGCTGCGGTCTAGGGTGGCCCGACCGTATCGTGAAACTTTCTGCCGCCTCCTTCGACGCTCAAGGCAAGTTCTTGCCGGGGCCCATAACCGAGTGGATGGAACACTGCTATACCAATCTTAGAAATGCCTTCGCCTGTGACGCATTCAGTCACTGGGGCATCGGGTTATCCTGTGCCGCCGCCTGGCGCGAAACCGCCGCCAAAACAAACTATGGCAGCGATCCCGTACCGTTCGATGATATGTGGATGATGGCGGTTGATCGACACGACATCCGGCAATGCGCGACGGCTGTTCCGCACCTGAACCGCTGCCAAAAAAATCAATGGATGTTACGATACGGTGTATTACGTCAGCGTCGGAAACCCGGATTCGCGGCAACCGTACCGAAAGCATGAAGCGCAATAACAGCATCGCAGCGGCATTGATTGCCGCGTTACTCTTTGGGATAAGCACGCCGCTGGCCAAGGTTCTGGTTTCAGAAGTGCCGCCTATTGCATTGGCGGGCTTATTCTACTTGGGCTCCGGTATCGGTCTCTTGGCGTGGCGGTGGTTAAGACAGTGCGTCGGCGCTGGAGTCAACTCGGGGGAAGCCCCCCTGATCCGTTCCGATTGGAGGTGGCTCGCTGGGGCAATTCTGGCTGGCGGTGTCGTCGCACCGACATTGCTGATGCTGGGAATCGCACGGACCGACGGATCGACAGCAGCGTTGTTGCTAAATTTCGAAGGGGTATTCTCTGCATTGCTCGCGTGGTTTGTATTCCACGAAAATGTGGACAGACGCATTGCCGTTGGCTTTTTTTTGATCGCCGGCGCGGGCGTGCTGCTTTCCTGGGCAGGGACTCCTACAGGTGGCTCACCCATCGGGACCCTCGTCGTGATTGCAGCATGTCTAGGCTGGGCGGTGGACAACAATCTGACTCAGCACATCTCGGGGAGCGACCCGACCCAGATTGCCGGCATCAAAGGGCTGGTGGCAGGCTGCATCAATCTTGGTCTGGCCTGGTTCGGAGGGTGGCATCCCGCACCGCCCCCGGTACTGTTTGTGGCGCTTGGCGTTGGATTCCTCGGCTACGGGGTAAGTTTGACCCTTTTCGTCTCGGCGCTGCGTAGCCTCGGCACTGCCCGTACCGGCGCCTATTTCTCAGTTGCACCCTTTTTCGGTGCCGCTACGGCGTTGATCATTCTTTCCGAGCGGCCCGGAGGTCTATTCTGGGCAGCTGCAGCAATGATGGCAATCGGGGTGTGGCTGCATGTCACGGAGCGGCATGTGCATCTTCACGACCACCAGCGCTTGATCCACGCCCATGCACACCGGCACGACGAACACCATCAGCACGAACACGATGACACCTGGAACGGCGCTGAACCGCATAGCCACCTCCATGAACACGTGCCGCTGGCACATTCCCACCCCCACTATCCGGATCTGCACCATCGTCACCGCCACTGACGCCCGTGGTGGTTCTTTCCATGTGACGGGGCGCCAACGCGGACATTGCAGGATCCGGATCCAGTAAAGCGCGGAGGGTTACACGACAGTCACCACCGCGCATAGCCGCAGGTCAGTGGTCACCGCGCGGCAATCGGTGGAATCGGGCGCATAGGCTGCTGGGTACCAACGCTATAGCCGACATTCCGCCGAAGTTGGAATGGACGTAAACGCCCGGGCCGGGAGGGGGTCGTAGCGGTCGCAGCCAGTACGCGAAGAACAATGCGGGCTAGGCCCGCAGCAGTTCGTCCAACGCATGGGGCCGTTCGATCCCGTAGCCCTGGACGTAATCCACACCAACATCGCGCAGCAGGGAGACCGCGGCCTCGTCCTGAACGAACTCCGCGATCACCGCCTTGCCCATGAAATGGCCCACCTCGCAGACCGACTTCACGACCGCGAGATCGCTGGGACTCTGGACGATATCCTGAACAAACACGCCGTCAATCTTCAGATAGTCCACCGGCAGGCTCTTGAGGTAGGCGTAGGAAGACATGCCACTGCCGAAATCGTCCAGAGAGAACTTACAGCCGCTACTCTTGATTACGTGAATGAAATCACTGGCATCGGACAGATTGGTGATGCCGGCCGTTTCGGTGATCTCAAAGCAGATCCTCTGCATATCCACGCCGCTCGCGACGGCCTGCTCGTTGATGAACTCGATGAGCTTCTCGTGATTGAGCGAAGGACCGGACAGGTTGATGGAGAAGCTGGCGATCCCCAGCAACTCGTCTTCATGCCCCGCAATCCAATTGAAGGCCTCTCGGATAACCCAGCGGTCCACTTCCAGGACTCGCTTGTAGTGTTCCGCGGCCCGGATGAACTCCTCGAGATTCATCTGACCGCTGAGTTCCTCAGACAAGCCCAGCAGCAGCTCGTAGTGAACCTGCTGGGATAGCTGGGATTGAATCGGCACGATCTTCTGGCACCGCAAACGCAGCGTGTTGTCGTCCAGGGCCTGGTCAATCTTCACCGCCCACTTCATCTCTTCCTTGCGTCGCACGAGCCCGGTATTGCGCGCATGATGAATCTGTACGCGACGGCCTCCCAGCTCCTTGGCCACCGTGCAACTGGCCTCCGCCGATTGCAGCAAAGCCGCGCCGCTCTCCCCCTGGGCGTTGATGCCCACCAACCCCACGCTGACGGAAAATGAGAGCCGCTCCTCATTCCACTCGAACCGGTAGTCATGCACGGCGTCCATCTTCTCCTCGGCCACCGCCAAGGCATCATCTATCGAATGCTCCTGCAGCAAGACTCCGAATTGATCCACCCCGATCCTGGCGAGGATATGGCGCTCCCCCAAGTTTTCCTGAAGCAACAGCGTGAATTCCTTCAGGAACTGGTCGCCCGCGTCGTAACCGAAGGTGGTATTCACTACCTTGAATTGGTCCACATCGATAAACAGCAACGCGTGCTTCCTGGCACCGTATTTGGCGTCGCCTAGTGCTTCGGTGACACATTTTTCAAATTCACGACGGTTGATGAGGCCGGTCAGCGGATCGTGGGACGCCTGATGCAACAGTTGCCGATGCAGGTTCTGCAGCATGGAATACTGCGCGCGGTCCATGGCCGGCTCATCGGCCGCATCCAGGACCACCACCGATCCTTCACGCAGCAGGGACGCAAGGTCCCGCTCCGCGACGATCCGGTCCTTCTTGCCGAGCACGTTCACGAATACGTATTTTCCGGTGCGGCTTGCGATCCAACCCACTTTAAGGCGCTTGGGCTCCTCGGTATGGGCATCGAACAACAGCCAGTGATCCTCTTTAAGACGCCTGACCCTGCGCAGCCATTCGTCAGCCTGCGCCAAATCCCCCCCCGCCTCTCCATCGGCTACGGTCGCGGCGGCCTGCTCTTCACGCAGGCACTCACCGACCACCTGAGCCAGGTTCTGCTGGTAGGACTGGTTCTGGACCTTAATGAGCAGATCAAGCTGCCGTTCCGCGCGAGCGAACACAGCGGCGGTGCCGTCGAACTCAGTGTTGATCAGATTGACGATCCAGAGGAACGCGCGCTGAATGGCCGCCTGCTCCTGCTCCTCCTCGGTTCCGGCGAGGATCTCCAGCTCCGAGAACTTGTTGATCACCTGGCGGACCACATGCGACTTGTCGACGAATAAACGATCGTCGAGGATCGCCATCTTCAGGACCGGTATCTCCAGTTTCTCGATCCATGGACGCACGCTCTGCGCTACCTGGAAATCGGTGAGCAAGGCTCTGAATACGTTGCTGGCGACGTCTATCACTTGGCCCTGGCGTTCCATGATGGTCTTCGGTCTGCCACCCTGGGACCCCTTGGCCAGGAGCGCTTCGAGCCGTGCACGGAAGTCGCTGGCGCCGGATTCCTGGCCCTGGACCGCGGGACGATGGCGCTCGATCTCACGACTCGACAGTGCCTCGAGCAGCTCCGCGGTGCTGTAGGACTGGAGCGCGGCCGCGGCCGAATCCAGACGACTGTGTAACGGCGCGTCCGCTGCACTGGCAGCGGTGTTAGATCCCGCAGGCGCTGGCCCCGTGCCGGCGCCGCGCCCCGCAACCGGGCTATGGACCAATTGATTGTGCAGGGAACGCAACTCGCCCACCAACTGATAGAGATCGTGCGCTGGAACGCGCGGGTGGCCCTCGGAGGAACCGGGCGCCGGGCCCGGACTCTCCGCTCCCCCGCCCCCTGGAGCCGACGGGGATGCGGCCGACGGGGCCGACGCGGGCCCGCCGCGTGCCGGCACGCCGGAGCCGTGTCTCGCCGGCCCCGGGTCGCCCCGCCACCCCTGCGCCGCGTCGTCCAACGGCACCGGCTCCGCTGACGCATCCGCGGCGGACCGCGTGTCTGGTGACGGCGCGGGTCGCGGCGCCTCGTGCCGCTCGAAGGCGTAGGTAATCTCGGAAAGGATCTGGTGGTCGATGAGGAACTGGTTCAGATTTTTATAGAGCGGTTCCGCGGCTTTCCGTACACTGTTCCGGAAACTCTTGTAACAAACCAGTTTGGCGCCATGCGCGATATCCAACGGCGCTAGCGCCTCCTGGAACGATTCCGCGAATATGGCCGGCCCATAGGGATTGTTCGCGTTGTCGACCTTTGCAGCGAGGACCACGGACAGGCGCTGCGACAGCGCCTGAAGGGATTCCCGGTGTTCGGTCTCCACCCGGGACACGATATCGGTGGTGGACAGCCACTCCTCGAATTCCAGCGGTTCAACCAGTGCCAGCGATCCGGAGGGTGGGGTCGATTCGAGCTCCAACGGGCTCGCCAGTATTCCCTGTTCCGCGTCCCGCAGCCGTTGTTCTACCGCCGCGACGAATTTATCCTGCAGCACATTGCGCTGCCGATTGAGCACGCCGAGGGCTTGAAGGTTGGCATTCTGCAATGCCATGTCACGGCTGGTATCCGCAGTCTTGAACAGCTCGTCGTTTACGTTGGCCAAAAAACCGGAGATTATCGGCGCCAATGCCCCGCGAAGCAGATCGTTGCACCCGCGCATCAGGCCGGCGCGGTCCACCGGGTCGGAACCAGCGGCCTGAACAACCCTGCGGGTGTCGCCGTCTCCCGGACGATCCGGTTCAGGTCCCGGCTCGCTGGCGCCGCGCGCGAAATCCCGCAGGCGTTGCAGGGCGGCAGGGTCGGGATCAATGAACGCCAAACCGGCACTCTGGCCGTCGGCACGTACGATCCGCCCGGAGAAGCGCAGCTCCCGTTCCTCGCCGTCGGATGTAACGACACAACCGATCTGCACCTGCTCATCGCGTCGTATACCGGGACCATCCAGGCGTGCGGCGTCCGCCGGCGTATCCTCGAAGATCAGGAGCAGGCCCCCGACACAGTAATCGCGGATGATGCAGGGTCGATCGCCCGCGCTGCGCGACTCGAGACGCGCTGGCAGGCGAACGGGATGGCGCGGGAAGGCACGCCGCTCCTTGGGTGCCTTGGGACCGGTGGCGGTGGCATCAGGCGGCGCCATGACGAGTGCGGTTTCCCTGCGAACAATCAGTCCAGTGGATAAAACGGCTTGGGTGCGTCTGGAACACTATAGCGGTCTTGGGTAACGGTCTTGTCGGCCCCCGCGACCCGTTCTTTAACGGTCTGCCCTACAAATGCACGGCCAGATCCGGTGGCTCGACATGGTGCCGCCAATCCCGGGCGGCACCCGTCACGATACCCAGCACCTCGAATTGCCGAAGTCCCGGATGACAGGGGCGTAAGGCGAGTGGATTCCCACCACCGCGAGTGGGAAAGCACCGCGGGACGCCGCACCCGGACCGGGATTCAAAGTTCCCCAAGGGGCCGCACGAAAGTGTATTCGGCTGGTTCGACCACCAATAAATGGGCCGCCTCCCCGACGTTGCCGCCCAGCAGGCTGAAGGGCAGGGAAACCACGAAAACGCCGGTGGTGATAAAGGTCCCGATCGCGGCGGCCGGCCGGATCAGCAGCAGGTCGGCTACCATGGAGTCGGCGGAAGCATGTTCGCTGCGCATGCCACCGCCGGAATTGTAGGCCGCGGCAACACCAGGCAATCCTAACCCCGCACAGGCCACCGTGGACGCCAAGACATAATTTACGAGTTTTTTTCGGAACGAGTTCATAACGGTGCACCTCCGATGATACACGGGCTCCAGGAAGACCCGTCACTCCGGTCGGCCGGTCATGGAATCCGGACCGCACCCCGGCTCCCAGTATAGGCGACCCGGTCCCAGAATACTTTAGCCCGCTGGGGTCCGGAACGCCGCCCAAGGGGCCTGCCCCGGCTCAGCGGACCACCGTCGTGCCCACCTCCACACCCCGCTCCAGGGTCCGGTGTAGGGTGCAGGTGGACGCCGCCCGGACGGCCGCGTCCACGCGGTCCTCCGGCAATTCCGGCCAGCGGATCTCCATCTCCACGGTGTCGATCCGGTAGGGCCGATCCTTATAGTGCCAGCGCAAGCGGATGTGCAGGTCCGCAACGCCGGCATCGATCTGATGTGCGTAGCTGGCCAACACGGCGTAGGTACAAGCCGCCAGGGAGGTAACGAACATCTCCATCGCACCAAAACGGAGCCCGGCCTCGTCGCCGGTCACCGTTAGATGCTCGTCGTGGAGTTCGCTCACCACCAACTCGGTCTCGCCCAACAGGCGGATCTTCATGCGGGGTCGCGGGTCCGAACGGTCAGGTGTGGGCGGATACGATGGCGATCTCGTCGCCGTTCGTTACCGGGGAACTGGGATCCGTAAAAGACTTGTTCACCGTCACCTTGACGGCGTGTTCGGCAAGGGCGTCGTTCCAGCGCGGCCCGCGCTCCCGCAACCATGCCAGCAGGGTACCGACATCGCTCACCGATGGGGGCAAGTCCGTCTCCTCCGCGTCGCGGCCGATCAGGTCCACCAGTTTCGCAAAATACAGGATCCGGGCCATGGGTGTGAAAGATCCGCTGTGCCGTTGGCAGGCATGCCGCTCCGGCGGGTGGCCAGAGTGTAGGGCCAAACTCAGCCCCGTTCAAATATCGCCACCGACTCCACATGGGCGGTGTGGGGAAACATATCGACCACCCCGGCCCGGACTAGCCGGTAACCCAGCCCGCGGACCAGTTCCCCCGCGTCCCGGGCCAGTGTCGCGGGATGGCACGAGACGTAGGCAATGCGGGTCGGCTTCAGCCCCTTCAGGTACGGGATGATCGCCTGGGCACCGGAGCGCGGCGGATCCAGCAGCACCCGGTCGTAACGCCCGGCGAGCCAAGCCGCGCCCGGCTCCGGCGACGCCAGATCGGCGGCATGAAATTCGGTGTTGTCGAGCCCGTTGCAACGGGCGTTGTCGCGGGCCCGGCGCACCAAGCCCGCGTCCCCCTCCACCCCCACCACGTAGCCGGCGCGGCGCGCCAGTGGCAGGGTGAAGTTGCCAAGTCCGCAGTACAGATCCAGCACCCGTTCCCCACCCTCCAGCGCCAGCAGTTCCACCACCCGCGCAACCATGCGCTGGTTCATGCCGGCGTGGACCTGCGCAAAGTCGGTGGGATTGAATTTAATCTCCACCGCGTACTCGGGCAACCGGTAATCGAGCCACCCCGCTCCTCCGTCCAGGGGTACCACGCTGTCCGGCCCCCCGGACTGCAGGAACATGCGCAACCCATGCTGCCGGCCGAAGGCCGCGAGTCGTTCCATGTCACTATCGTTCAAGGCGTGAAGATGACGGATCACCAGGGCGGTTTCATCGTCGCCGGCAGCCACCTCCAGCTGGGGGATCTGTTCCGCGACTGACAGACTCCCGATCAGCGCGGCGAGATCCGCTAGTCGTGCGCCCACGCTCTGGATCAGCACCTCGCAACTCGACAGTTCCGCCACCTTGGAGCTGTGCTTTTCCCGGAATCCCACCAGCACGCGGCCCTTGCCTGGGACGTAGCGCACACCCAACCGCGCCTTGCGGCGGTAACCCCAGCGCGCACCGGAAAGGGGCTCCAGCAAGGCCTCCGGCTGAACCTTGCCGAGACGCTGGAGATTGTCCAGCAGGGATTCCTGTTTGGCCCGCAACTGCGCCGCCGGATCCAAGTGCTGCAGGCTGCAGCCCCCGCAGGTATCAAAATGGGCGCACCGCGGGACGGTCCGGTCCGCGGAGGGACGCAGGACCTCCACGGTAACCCCTTCGTCGAAATCCCGGCGCCGTGCCCGGTAGGCGAAGCGCACCGACTCCCCCGGCAGGGCGCCATCGACGAACACGGTCTTGCCGTCGATCCGCGCGACACCGCGCCCGTCGCTGGCAAGCCGCTCCACCTCCGCGACGGCCGGTGCCGGCAGGACCCGCGTGCGGCGCGCGCGGCTCACGGACGCAGAACCCCGGCGCCGCGTGACCGCAATCCGTACGTGATGGGACCCATGGGAGAGGCCACGCCGGTGCGGTCAGACCAGCCCGACGCGAGGCGCGAGGGATTCATCCGTGGTCTTGCGGCGCGGGCCAGGCAGCGAGGAACCGGCGCAGGTGGGGCCGGTCGTCCTGATTCAAGGTATCACGCACCAGTTGGCACTCGCGTTGGTATTCCTCCGCACCCAGCCGGCCGCGGATCTGCTCAAAACGCAGGTACACCAAATAGGTATTGATGACATCCGTCTCGCAGTAGTCCCGGATCGCGCCCAGTTCGCCCTCCAAATACCGCTCCCAGACCTGCGCGCCATCCATGCCCATCTTTCCCGGCAGACCCAGCAAGGTGGCGATCTCGTCCAGGGGCGCCACCGCCCGGGCCTGGTAGCCGGACAGCACGTCCATAAGATCGGTATGACGCTCATGGAAGCGGTTCAGGTAGTTGTTCCACCGGAAGCCCTGGTCATCGGCGCCGGTTTCCCAATAACGGGGCGCCGGAATTCCGTGGCGCAACGCCCGGTAATGCAGCACCGGGAGATCGAAGCCACCGCCGTTCCAGGACACCAGGGTGGGGGTATAGCGCTCCACGCCATCGAAGAAACGCCGCACCAGTTCCGCTTCCGGGGCGTCCACCTCCCCCAGAGACCAGACCTTGAACCAATCGCGGGTACGGACCGCGAGCGAGATTGCCACCACCCGTTGCAGATGCAGCCGTAGAAAGTCGTTGCCGCCGGTCTGCTGACGGCGGACCGTATACATGACCTGCGCCACGTCGCCGTCGCTCAACCCATCCAACCCGTAGAGCCGGCGTCCCGCCTCCACATCGGGCACCGTTTCGATGTCGAACACGAAGACGTTATTCATAGAACGGGGACTCCCGTCCGGGACGCGATTCCGACCACGATCTGGTGCCGACGTATCCCGGTCATTTGCGCTTCCAGCTCCCATCCGCCGCCTGATACCACCAGCCGGACGGCGCATTGGCGATCCAACGCTGGGCGAACACCTTGCGGACATCCGCTTCCCATTCGGGGTGGCCATTGGCCGCCGCGATGGCCTGATACAGGGCATTGCGGTCCTGGTTGTCCTGCGCCACCAGCTGCTGCACCCGGTTGCGCTGGGAGAGCGGCACCGCGCCCAGGTTGCGAACCGTGAGCAAGCCGCCCTGGGTCATGCCGATGGCGCCGCTGTCATAGAACGGTGCGAGGGCGGGGTGACGGGCCTCCAGGGACGCGCGGATACCGCGGATGGTGGGACTTTGCACATTGAGATCCGCCGCCGCGTGGGCGACCGGGACCAGCAGGTTCATCAGCGCCAGCAACGGACCGCCGGAAGGCACCGAACGCAACCCCTGGGGCTTGGCCGGCGCGGCCCCGGGCTGCGGTGCCGGCACCGGCACCGGCGCGGAACCGGCGCCGTACACGCCCTGGATGATCCGGTCCGCCGCCTTCTGAGCGGCGGCGGCGGGGAAATAGATGTTGATGGTCACGCAGCCGGAGAGCAGGCTCGCGACCATCCCGTACCAAAGCCAGGATCTGTGCCTCATATTGCGTTCTCCTTCGATTTCGACGTTACGGGCCCGCGGCACCCGCCGCCTCCCGGGTGACGCTGCGCAACTGCGCCACCAGCGCATCCCAGTCCACTTGGTGCGCGAATCCCACGACGCTGATCCGTGGCAGTCCGCCGCCCTTCACGATGTAATATCCGCCCCCCGGCGCCGGTCCGATGCCACCCATCTCGCACACATCCTGGCGCAACCGGCAACTCAACCCGAGCCGCTGGTAGGAAAACTCGTGGAACACCCGGAACAGGATACCGGTTACGAGCCCTCCGACGCCCCCGCCACCGATCCGGGTCAGGTTCTTCAAGGCCTTTTGGCTGATGCGGTGCCGCGAACCGTCGTCGGAGGGCGTCGCCAGCCGCGCGTCGAAGCGCACCGGTTTCCAGTTATCCAGTTGCAAGCCTGCGACGCGACCACTCAGCCGGCCTTCCATCTTACCAAAGGAGAAGGTGCGGGTGAGCGTCTGCAGGTCCAGATTCCGGATCGCGACGTCCGCGCTCAGGGCGGGCACCCGCCCGAACGGACGGGTCAGGCGCAGGTCGCGCACCGTGATGTCACCCCCGAACACCCGCACCAACAGGACCCCGTTCACCCGCACCTGGTGATCCTGGTAGCGCACCTGGGGGATCATGCCGGACAGCTTTCCGGAGAACGGTGTCCAGCCGAGCGTGCGGGTCAGTCCCTCCAGCGAGACCGGTGTCAGGACCGCGGCGAACTGCCACGACATGGCGGGACTGCCCGGCCGGTCCACCTGGAGATCGTTCACCAGCAAGGCCCCGTCCAGGACCGGGATGCGCGCCTCCCGGTCGAGCGCGAGGGTCCCAGCCCGTGAGGTGAAGGTCAGCGCAGCGGCACCGATCGGGATCCGGTAGAGCGCTGCACTCCGCCAGGCCAACGCGGAGTGTACCGGGGCCGCGCCCAGGGTCCATTGCACCGTGCCGGTGGCGTCCTGGAGGCCGAAGCGCCCGCGCGGATCGCTCAGATTGACACCGGCCAGGGTCAGCGCCAGCGCCCGCAGGGCCCCGTCGCGGTAACGCACACGCCCGCGGATCTCTCCGTGCGGCACCAGGCCGTCGAAAGCAGTGCCGTAGAGGAACGGCTGGAGGTAGACCGGGTAGGCCGCGCCCAGCTCGAGCCGCACGTGGGAAAGCGCGACTGCCCGCAGGTGCACGCCGCCGGTCAACCCGAGACGCACGTCCCCGCGCGCCGACAGGAGCCCGGGGTGCTCCAGCGCCAGATCCGAGAAGACCAGTGCTTGTCCCGGGCGCCAGCGAAAACGCCCGTGGGCCGTGATGGGACGGTCCGGAACCTGGAGGTACAGCGGGTCGACATAGAGCTGGCCCCGGATCAGCCGCACGCCCGCGCTCCCCTGCCAGGCCGCGTGCCGGCGCCGGGCGTCGAGGCGGATCGAAGCACCCAGGCCCTCGCTCGCGTAGCGCCCGGTCGGTTCCGTCACGGTCAAGCGGGTACCCGAGACGCGCGCACGCAGGGCGCGCACGCCCCCGGCGTCCCCCGCCAGCGACGCGTTCAGGGCGACGCGACCGGTGGCCTTGAAGGCCCCGGTGGGCACGCCAAAGCGCCGCAGGGTGGTCACCAGGGGCGCCGCGTCCAGCGCGCGGGCCGCGAGGTCGAGGGACCAACCACTCGGGGTCCAACGCCCCGCAAGGCGCAACGCCCCCGCCGTCAGGCGCAGGCGCGGGATCGTGACCGTCACCGCGCCGGTGGCGCGCCGGTATTGGAACCGTACCGGAAATGACCCCGGGAGCACCCCGGGCGCGGTGAGTTCCGCATGGGCGTCGTCGCAGCGCACGCCCGTGGCATCCAGCGCCGCGCCGGTGCAGCGGATCGCGACGTTGCGCAACACTGGCAGGCCACCGGGCAATGTCAGGGCGGTGATGGATACGCTCAGGTCCGCCTGCCCGTGACCGACCGGGGCGAGGCTCACCCGCACGTCCCGGGCCTGCCAACCGGATCCGGCCAGCTGCGCCATGGAGAACGTCACGGAGTCCACCGCCGCGGCGCGCCCCGCCACCAGTGCGAGGATCACCAGCAGCGCGAGGCGGCGGCTCGTCACGTCTCAGTCGGGTGGAAAGACCCCGGTGGAGAGATAACGGTCGCCACGGTCGCAGATGATGGCGACCAGCACCGCATGCTCCAACTCCCGGGACAAACGCAGCGCCGCGGCCACGGCGCCGCCGGAGGATACGCCGGCGAAGATCCCTTCCCGCGCGGCCAGTTCGCGCGTCGTATCCTCAGCCTCCTGCTGGCTCACCTCCAGGGTGCGGTCCACGCCCGCCGGATCGAAGATTTTCGGCAGATAGGCCGCGGGCCAACGCCGGATGCCGGGGATCTGGGAACCTTCCGTGGGCTGCACCCCCACGATCTCGATACCCGGGTTCTGTTCCTTAAGGAACCGCCCGGTGCCCATGATGGTCCCGGTAGTGCCCATCGAACTGACGAAATGGGTGATGGCGCCACCGGTATCGCGCCATATCTCCGGGCCGGTGGTTTCATAATGGGCGCGCGGGTTGTCGGCATTGGAGAACTGATCCAGCACCTTGCCCTCGCCCTGGGCTTCCATGCGTAACGCGAGATCGCGCGCCCCCTCCATCCCCTCCTGACGTGATACCAGGATCATGCGGGCGCCGAAGGCGCGCATCACCGCGCGCCGCTCCACGCTCATGTGCTCCGGCATGATCAGCACCATGCGGTAGCCGCGCATGGCGGCGGCCATGGCCAGTGCGATGCCGGTGTTGCCGCTGGTCGCCTCAATCAGGGTGTCGCCGGGGCGGATCTCGCCGCGTTCCTCGGCGCGGCGGATCATGCTGGTCGCGGGGCGGTCCTTCACGGAGCCGGCCGGGTTGTTGCCCTCCAGCTTCACCAGCACCGCGTTGGTGGTCGCGCCCGGGAGCCGCTGCAACCGGACCAGCGGAGTGTTGCCGACGAAGTCTTCCAGCGTTGGAAACGTCATGCCCAAAGTCCACCTCGCGGGAACGCAGAAAATCCGGGCTGCGCCAGAGCCACCGTGTCCGCGCACATCTTCGGCGGCGCGACGGCCATCAGTCCCGGTGGGCCTCGCGCATGAGCCGCTTCATTTCGCGCACCGCCGCTTCGAGGCCCGTGAAGAGCGCCCGCGCGACGATGGCGTGCCCGATGTTGAGCTCCCGGATCGGCTCTAGGGCGGCGATGGGCCCCACGTTGTGGAAATGGAGACCGTGGCCCGCGTTGACCTGCAGGCCCGCCCCCCGGGCCAGTTCCACCGCCGCGACGATACGTTCCAATTCGCGGCCACGACTTGCCGTATCGGGCGCATCGGCGTAGTGGCCGGTATGGAGCTCCACCACCGGGGCTCCGGCCGCCGCCGCCGCCTCGATCTGGCGCGGCTCCGCATCGATGAACAGGGATACGCGCACGCCGGCCCCCGCCAGCCGCCCGCAGGCCTCGCGTACCCGCGTCAACTGCCCCGCCACGTCGAGTCCGCCTTCGGTGGTCAACTCCGCGCGCCGCTCCGGCACCAGGCAGCAGTCCTCGGGCGCCAGCCGTTCCGCGAACGCCAGCATTTCCCCGGTAACCGCCATCTCCAAATTCATGGGGGTCGTCAGGACCTGGCGCAGCAACTCCACGTCCCGCTCCTGGATGTGGCGCCGGTCTTCGCGCAGGTGCAGCGTGATGGCGTCCGCCCCCCCCTGCTCCGCCGTCAGCGCAGCCTGGACCGGGTCCGGGTAGCGCGTACGGCGTGCCTGGCGCAGGCTCGCCACATGGTCGATGTTGACCCCAAGACGGATCGGTGGCGTGCGGTTCATAGTGGGCAAGAGTATAGGGGGCGGCCGGTATAATGGAAATCCGCGACCACCCGCGGCCGGACTACCGGGCCTCGAGGAACTCAACCCCCGGTACCATGGTCCTCGTCGCGGCTATGCACACGAAACAGGTCGCGGCTCTTCAGGGGCCGGCCGCCCAAGTGGCGCGCGATGGCGGCACGCATGAGCCGCTTGGCCTCCTGCCGGCGCTCCGGATCGGCGGGTAAGACCTCCCGGGCCAGGGCCAGCAGGCTGCTGCCGTGAATCGCCGGATCCGCGATGTCCCCCTCATCCTCAGGCAACGGTCCCAGATCCAGCCGATACCGGTAGCGCCGTTCCGCGTCGATCGGTTGGCCGGAGCGTGCCTCGCGATCCAGGAGCAACCCGTATCCCAACTCCTGCAACAATCGTTTTTCGAAGATCCTCAGCGCGGGCTCCTCCTGACCGGCCGCCTGCAGGGCCGTCAGGACCGCTTCGTAGGCCTGGTACAGGGCCGGATGGGGATCGTGGCGCAGCAGCAGGCGCACTAGCAGTTCGTTGACATAGAAACCGCTCAACAGGCCGGCACCCGCCAGGCCCATCATCGGCCCGTTCGCCTCCGCACCCACCAAAGTGGCCAGATCACCGCTCCCGGACCAGGACAGAAGCAGGGGTCGAAACGGTTGGAGCAGGCCGCGCATGCGCGAGCGCGGTGCGCGGACCCCCTTCGCCACCAACCCCACACGCCCGTGCTCGGGAGTCAGGGCCTCCACCAACAGGCTGGTGTCCCGATAGGGCCGAGGGTGGAGCACGTAGCCCGGCTGCAACGCCACCCGCTTGGGTTGGCTCATGACCGGAAAAGGATCGCTGCGAGGCCCGTCAAGAGCGGATGTGATACTTGCATTTTACTCTATATCTATATATTAAATATATAGTTTTATATTGCTTCTATGGCCAAATAATCGCTAGCCGCCGGGGTCCTGAAAGGCGTCATCATAACCGAGACTGCTGAGCGCCCCGGAGTCGTCGGACCAGCCCTCCCGCACCTTCACCCAAAGCTCCAGAAAGACCTTTTTCCCCAGTTCGTGCTCCAGGTCGAGCCGCGCCAGGCGGCCGATCTCTTTGAGTACGCCGCCGCCCTTGCCGATCACAATTTTCTTCTGTCCGTCCCGCTCCACCCAGATCACTGCGCGGATACGGATCAGCGCCTCCAACTCCTCGAAATCCTCGATGGAAACCGCAAGCGCATAGGGGATCTCCTGACCCAGTCTGCGCGTGAGCTTCTCACGGACCAGCTCGGCGGCCAGAAACCGCTGGCTGCGGTCGGTTACCTGGTCATCGGGAAACAGATGCACCGAAGATGGCAGCAATTCCATTACCTTGCGTTCCAAGGCCTCGACGTTGTCTCCATCCTGTGCCGAGGCCGGAAACAGCTCGCGGTAACGGCCCGACCGGCTGCGCTCCTCCAGGTAGGGCAGCAGGCGTGTCTTGTCCACCACCTTGTCCACCTTGTTGACCACCAGGATCGCCGGCGCGGGGAGCTCGCGGATCAGTTCTTCCACGTATTGGTCTTCGCCGGTCCAGTGCAAGGCCTCCACCACGAACAGCAGGGCATCCACATCGTGCAGCGCGGAGCGTGCGGTGCGGTTCAGGTAACGGTTCAAGGTCCGCCGTGACTCCCGGTGCAGGCCGGGGGTATCCACATAGACCGCCTGGTCCGGGCCCACGGTCTTGACGCCGTGGATCCGGTGCCGAGTGGTCTGGGGCCGCGGGGCGGTGATGCTGATCTTCTGCCCCACCAATCGGTTGAGCAGTGTCGACTTGCCCACGTTGGGCCTGCCAATGATGGCGATGAATCCGCAACGGGTCGGGGGTTTACTCATGAACGGTGCCAGACTCCAGGCGCGGGGCAATGAAAACGCACTCAGTCTACACCCAGCCGGCTGAGGGCCACACTGGCCGCGGCCTGCTCGGCCTTGCGCCGGGACCGCCCGACCCCCTCGACCAGCAAGCCCAACTCCGCTACGCCACACGCCACGGTAAACGTCTGGGCATGGTCCTCCCCGGAGACTCCGGTCACTTGGTAGTCCGGGAGCGGCAGCCGCCGCGACTGCAGGTGCTCCTGCAGTCGCGTCTTAGGATCCTTGCGCACCCCCTCCTGTGGCAACTCTTCCAACCGTTCCCGATACATCCTCAGGATCAGATCCCGGCATGTCTCCCAACCACCGTCGAGATACACCGCGCCGAACACCGCTTCCATGGCATCCGCCAGGATGGACTCGCGGCGAAAGCCGCCGCTCTTAAGCTCCCCGCCACCCAGCGCCAGAAAATCACCGAGATTCAGATTACGGGCCAGGATCGCCAGGCTCTCGCGCTTCACCAACGCCGCCCGTAGACGGCTAAGCTCGCCTTCATCGGCCTGTGCAAACCGCTCGTACAACTCCGCGGCGATCACAAAACTGAGGATGGCGTCCCCCAGAAACTCCAGCCGCTCATTGTTACGGCTGCCGGCGCTGCGATGGGTAAGCGCCCAGGCAAGATACTCCGGATCGTCGAACCGGTAGCCGAGCGCGGATTCCAGCCTGTCTACTGGCAAATTCAACGCAACGTCACTTGCTTGTCGAATTTAACCACCGCATCCACGTTGCCCAGGATCGGGACCTCGACCTGGTACTTCGCCTCCAGCTGCTTCCCACCATTCACGGGCCGGATCGTGACCTCACGCGCGGTAATATGCTCCACGTTGTTGACTTCGAAACGGCGGTCCAGCAGGTCACGGAGATCCGAGGGCGATTTATCCGCGAGGCCACCTTGGGTCTTCATTGAATCCAGCGAAGAGGCCACCGAGAAATATTCAAGGTAGGCCGGGATAAGCCGCAACGCCAGAAGCACAAAGAAGCCGCCGATGAAAATTAGCAGCAGTAAACCAATCATGCTCATACCTTCTTGCCGTCGTATTGTCTTCATTGCCTCCTCCTTAACGCGACGTGCCAACCCAGCCTAGTGTATCGCCTGCCCGATCCGCTGCCATGCAACACCGCCACGCAGCATGTCCCAGCTCATCCAGATCAGGAACGCCCTCCCGACCAGATTGCGCTCCGGAACCGAGCACCAGTAACGACTGTCGTTGCTGTTGTCGCGATTGTCGCCCATCACGAAGTACTGTCCCGCGGGCACCGTATAGGTACCGGCCGGCATACAATCGAACGAACGGTACATCGGTTCGGTCTCTATGAGGATGTCGTGCTTCACCGAGCCTAATTGCTCGGAGCGCAGCTGCACGCCGGGTACCGGCTGCCCATCCTCGTTGATGTACTGCCCGATCACGGTCTGTGGCTGTGGCTTGCCGTTGATGTAAACAATTTTGTCCCGGTAGGCGATATGGTCCCCCGGAAGACCGACCACCCGCTTGATATAATCCACGGATGGGTTGCGCGGATAGCGGAACACCATCACATCCCCGCGCTTCGGTTCGCCCACGTTCAGGATCTTAACGTTGAAGACCGGAATTCTAAGCCCGTAGTCGAACTTGTTGACCAATATGAAATCCCCCGGCAGCAGCGTCGGCTCCATGGACCCGGAGGGGATCCGGAACGGTTCCACCACGAAGGAACGTAACAACAGGACGATCACGATGATCGGGAAGAACGCCCGCGCGTATTCCACGAGCAGTGGCTCACGGCTCGATGAGGCCCCCGCCCCATCACCCAATTGGCCCCTGCGCCGGGGCGCCCATATGAAAGCATCTACGGCCCATATGGCGCCAGTGATGACGGCCGCCGCCATAAGAAACGCTGCGAAATCGAAATTCATGCTTAGCTCCCGTTGCGGATTTTCGTAAAACCACGGACCTGCCTGAGTAGTGTATGCAGAACCGGGCGAAGCGAAAACCGAGGCCGTTTCGCGATCGTTCGAGGCGAATAGCCAGCGCTATTCGACGGAAAGAATCGCAAAAATGCGCCGATATTATGTCGCCACAATCGCTGCACGATCACCCGGACCGGCTCCTCCTGGTGCCTTATTTCTTGTTCGCCTGCAGCACGGCCAGAAACGCTTCCTGGGGAATATCGACCTTGCCGACCTGCTTCATGCGCTTCTTGCCTTCCTTTTGCTTCTCCAGCAACTTGCGCTTGCGCGTGATATCACCTCCGTAGCACTTGGCCGTGACGTTCTTGCGCAAGGCCTTCACCGTGGAACGCGCGATGATCTGCCCCCCGATGGCGGCTTGGATCGCCACCTCGAACATCTGCCGGGGAATGATCTCGCGCATACGTTCCACAAGATCGCGCCCGCGCGGCTGCGATTGTTCCCGGTGCACAATCGTCGAAAGGGCGTCGACCCGTTCGTTGTTGATGAGCACATCAAGCCTGACCAGCGGCGCGGCCTGGAATCTCAAAAAGTGGTAATCGAAGGACGCGTATCCACGGCTCACCGATTTCAACCGGTCGAAAAAATCCAGCACCACCTCACTCAGGGGCAGTTCATAGGTGAGCGAGACCTGTTTACCGAGATAGAGCAGCTTCTTCTGGGCGCCGCGCTTTTCGATACACAGACTGATCACCTGCCCTACATAGTCCGGCGGCAGTAGGATGGTCGCCTCGATGATCGGTTCTCGCATCTCCTGGATTTGGGCCAGCGGCGGCAGCTTGGACGGATTATCGATGGACATGATGTCGCCTGCCGCTGTGAGGATCTCGTACACCACGGTCGGTGCCGTGGTGATCAGATTCAGCGCGTATTCCCGTTCCAGACGTTCCTGTACGATTTCCATGTGCAGCATGCCGAGAAAGCCACACCGGAAACCGAAACCCAGGGCATCAGAGGTCTCGGGCTCGTAATACAGGGAGGAATCGTTCAAACGCAGCTTCTGCAGCGCCTCCCGGAAATCCTCGTAATCGTCGGAACTGACAGGGAACATGCCGGCGAACACACGGGGTTGGATCTTTTTGAAACCGGGGAGCGGAGCCCCGGCCGGGCGGTGCGCATCCGTGAGCGTGTCGCCCACCGGCGCCCCGTCGACCTCCTTGATGCCCGCGATGACATAGCCCACGTCCCCGGTCGCGAGCACCTGGGTATCCTGACGTTTCGGACTAAAGATACCGACCTTTTCGACTTGCTGGGTGCGGCCCGTGGACATGATCTGGATCTTCTGGCGCGGCGCGATCTTACCGTTGAAAACGCGCACCAGGGAAATCACGCCAACGAAGTTGTCGAACCAGGAATCGATGATCAGCGCCTGGAGTGGCGCGTCCGGATCCCCCCGCGGTGGAGGGATACGCTGCACCAGGGCCTCCAACAGTTCCGGTACACCGGCGCCGGTCTTCGCACTGACGCGCAGGGCGTCGTGCGCCTCAATACCGATGATCTCCTCGATGTCCTCGATGACCCGTTCCGGATCCGCAGCGGGGAGATCGATCTTATTGAGGACCGGCACCACCGTGAGATTCTGTTCGGTAGCCGTATAGCAGTTGGCCAGGGTCTGCGCCTCGACCCCCTGGGAGGCATCAACTACCAGTAACGCGCCCTCGCAGGCCGCCAGGGAGCGCGACACCTCGTAGGAGAAATCCACATGGCCCGGGGTATCGATGAAGTTCAGACGATAGCGCTGTCCGTCCCGGGCCTGATAGTTCAGCGACACACTCTGCGCCTTGATGGTAATGCCGCGTTCCCGTTCCAGGTCCATGGAATCGAGTACCTGCGCCTCCATCTCCCGGTCCGCCAGGCCACCGCAGAGCTGAATCAACCGATCCGCCAGCGTGGACTTCCCATGGTCGATATGCGCGATGATCGAAAAATTGCGGGTACGTTCCATGCCGGTTACCAGTAGAGGCCCAGGGCGGGCTCCCGATACCATCTGGCCCCCAAGCTCCGGACGGATCCACGCTGACACGCGCCCGCCCAATATCGATTCCAGGGGCACGCACCGGCGCTTGACAGGTGCTGCATGGATTACCCGGGAACCTTGATGGCCAGGAACACGGGCCCATTAGGTCTCTGCACCAACACCGGAACCGTCTTGCCTCGCGCCAGCCCCCGAATCACCCGCGTGAACTCATCGGTATCGCGGATACGCACATAGTTCAGCATCATGATCACATCCCCAGGCCGGATCCCGGCGCTCCGGGCCGGACCGTCGTCGACCTTGCTGACCAAGACGCCGTAGCCCTTGTCATCCAGGGCCTGACGCTGGTCCGGCGTAAGCGCCACCACGGACAGGCCCAGCTCCGCAGCGGGCACGGATGCGTCTTGCGCAGCGGGCGCGACGGCCCGCGCCTGATCCGGCAACTTGCCGATCTTGACCCGCAGCACCAGCGGCTTGCCGTTGCGGATGACCTTGATCGGCACGGTCGCACCTACCTTGGTACGTCCGACCATCGGTGGTAACCCAGCCGATTCCACCACGTCCTTGCCGTCATAGGCCACGATGATATCACCTGCCTCAATGCCGGCCTCGGCGCCTGGGCCACCGGGCAAGACCTTGGCCACCAGCGCGCCCATCGGTTTTGACATGCCGAAGGACTCCGCCAATTCCTGGTTGACGTTCTGGATCAGCACACCCAGCCACCCGCGGGTGACATGCCCACTGGTCTTGAGCTGCTCGGCCACGTCCATAGCCACGTCGATGGGTACCGCGAAGGACAGCCCCATAAAGCCGCCGCTGGCGCTGTAGATCTGCGCGTTGACACCCACCACCTGCCCCCTCATGTTGAACAGCGGGCCACCGGAGTTGCCGGGATTGATGGCGACGTCGGTCTGAATGAACGGGATGTAGTTCTCCTGCGGCAGGCTACGCCCCTTGGCGCTGACAATGCCGGCGGTGACGGAATAATCGAAGCCGAACGGGGAGCCGATCGCCAGTACCCATTCGCCTACCTTCAGGCCGCTGGAGCGTCCCATCCGGGCCACCGGCAGGTGGTCGGCGGCAATCTTGAGCAACGCGATGTCGCTGCGCTTGTCGCCGCCGATGACCCGCGCCGTCAGTTCCCGGTGGTCGATCAAGCGCACCAGGACCGTTTCGGCACCCTCCACGACATGGTAATTGGTCAAGATATAACCATCCGGTGAAATGATGAACCCGGAGCCGAGGGAATGGATTTCCTGGTCCGGGGGAGACGCGCCGTCGCCGAAGAATTTGTGCGGCAGGTCCCCGAACGGCTGCCCATCCGGCGCTTCGGGATTTCCCATGCCTTGTGGCAGTTCGCGACCGGACGGGTCAGCCTTCTGGGTGGTGCTGATATTGACCACCGCGGAACGGGTCTCCCGGACCAAGGCGGTAAAATCCGACAACCCGGCATGGGCCGGAAAGGCGACCGCGAGCAGCACCCAAACAACGCCCGAGTACAAGCCGGCGGCGGTGGCACGCGTCATGTCAGCTCCTCATAGGAAAGCGGTGGAGAGAGGATACTCGAAAGACAGGGAATCTGGAAAACATTCCAGCACCCCGCGCTACCGTCGCGGGCAAAAACAGCTCCCACGACACCCGCAGTGATTCCGCCTCAACGCTCGTCCGCGCGAGCCGCGCCCGTGGGCGCGGTGGGTCCAGGCCGGGGAGCAGCGCGACAAGTGCGCCGGGAGGCAAGTGCGTGGGGTGTCGAAACCGCGGGGTACGGGGTCGTCAAGCGGGCCTGATGCGCCCCGCCGGTGAAATCTTCAACCGCAACCCTGCGGCAGGAGCGCCACTACTGCGGCGCCGGTCGTGCCACTGGGGCCGCGTGGCCCGGTACCGGTCGGAGTTATCGCACTGCGCGCCGATGAGAGCAGCGCCTCGAGCGGTTCACTCGTTCGGGTCATAGCGTAATGCCTGCCCAATGGCCGAGACCGTGGCTTCGGGCACTTCGCCCACCACCGTCACTTGATAGGCCCCCACCCGCCGGCCGTAGGCGTTGACAGCGCCCATGCGCGAAGCACCATGCAGCAATACCTTGACCCCATCCGCCTTCTCGACGTATACCGACACCGATGCCAGCCCGTCCGAGAACACCAAGTGCTCCACCGGATTACTGCTGCCGGGTAGGATGCGCCGGCTGTACATGGTCTGCACGAATCCAGGGGGCGCGCTGCTTACCACCCAGTGGCTGGTACCGGGGATACCCACGGTATCGTCGCCCTCTTGACGGTGGAAGGTATAGCCCTTGTCATGGTCGATATCGGGTACCAGGGCCCGAGGATCCGCGTGCTGCAGCACTTTCAGGGACGTGAACTGAATCTGCTCCACTTGGCGCCCCGCGCGATCCAGGATCACCGATTCCAGGGGCAGCCCGGTGGTCTCGTCCATGTAGAGGCGGTAGCCGTACCGATAACGGTCCTTGGGAATGATGGCCACTGCCTGGGCCATGCGCCCGGTGACGCGATAACGGGGCAGCATCCGGAATTCGTAATAACGATCCCGTTGATTGGCCCCAGTCGGTACCGCGGCGGGAAACGGCAAGTGGGGTCGGCGCTTCTCCACTACGATCGACTTACTGTCCGGCAGAATGCAGGTGACTTCCTGGTCGTCGCGGATGATCTCCCGAGCCGGACCCGTCAGGGCCATCACGCGCTCCCGCTCTCCGCCATCCGCCTCCACCACGTGCACGATGCGCATCGTCTCCAGATGCCCGTCACGGAGATATACGAAGGTTCCTTCGAAATTGAGGGTCTGGAGCGCGTGGGACATGCGATCCACCCACCCCTGCGGGGTGGACGGCAATGCGTCCGTCGCGGGTGCTCCAGCCACCGCGCTGGGGACGGACCCGAACAGGAATACGACAAAGATCAGCGCCGGAGCACTGCGGGAGTGACACGTCATCTTGGGTCCGCGGACTGCCCCGGTTCGTAGCCCACGATCCGAACGTAGGAGAGCATCCCATGCATCCCAGCTCCAGTCGCGTACTCGCTATGGTTCACAAGGTAGGCGCTCAGCTCAGTTTGGGCGGCAGGGGCGCCGGTGTCGGTGGGCCCGGCTGTATAGCCCGCGGGTATGACGCTGGCCACCGGTTCGGCCGCCGGCACCAGGAGAGACTGCAGCCCCATATTCTGGAAACCGAGCACCGCCACGGCCGCAACTCCCGCCGCCATCGCCAATCCCGCCAGCGGCCGGACCAGCAGTGCCGGGATGCGTCGCCGGGCCCTGGGGAGAACCGTCTCGCGCTCCACGGCCGCACGGACCCGCGCGGCGAACTTCGGATCAATCAGTCGCGGCAAACCCCCGCGCAGCCCTTCGCGAATCACGTGGTAACGCTCCCACTGGGACTGGAGACCGCTGTCACCGGTAAGGCGGCGCAGCAGGAAACGGGCCGGCTCCGATTCGAGTTCGCCATCTACCAACGCCGAAAGCTGTTCGTGAACGTCATTGCTCATGGTAGTCCCCTCCAGCCAGCACGGGAATCTGATCCTCAGTCGAGCAGCGGTCGTAGTTTACGGTCTATCGCCTCCCGGGCTCGGAAGATCCGCGAGCGGACCGTTCCCACCGGGCACTCCATCGTCAGGGCAATTTCCTCATAGCTCATACCTTCGAGTTCGCGCAAGGTAATGGCGGTACGCAGATCATCGGGCAGTTCTTCGATGGCCTTGAATACCGTCTCCTCGATTTCATCTTTGAGCAGCAGGTGCTCCGGGGTCGCGTACTCTTTGAGACCCGATTGCCCGTCATACTGCTCCGCCTCCTGGGCGTCGACGTCCTCGTCCGGCGGCCGCCGTCCCTGGGCCACCAAGTGGTTCTTCGCCGTGTTGATGGCGATCCGGTACAGCCATGTATAGAAGGCGCTGTCACCACGGAAATTCGGCAACGCCCGGTACGCCTTCAGAAACGCATCCTGCGCCACGTCCAGCGACTCGTGGGGATCGCGAATATAACGGGACACCAGTTTGACGATCTTGTGTTGGTACTTCCGCACCAACGCGTCAAATGCCCGGTTGTCACCCTGCTGCGCCCGTTCGACCAGCTCCTGGTCAGCGCGATGCTCGCCCATTCGGGCCATCCCCTGCACTACGCGGCGATGTCCCTTCGCCAACTGTGGTAGACCACTCCCTTGCCATTTAGTTCGCCCCCAAAGGCGATTCGCGGTATATTTCGCCCGCCGGGGGACCCCGGCGCAACATCCAGTCCAGCTTGGCAAATTCCCGTATTATGGCAGACATCGTGCCGGATGACACCTCCATCCTGACGGGACCATGATGAGCACCCTGAAGGATTATGACGTCCTCGTCATCGGAAGCGGCGCCGCCGGTCTGAGCTTGGCCCTGCGCCTGGCGCCTCATGCCCGGGTCGCGGTCCTTTCCAAAGGCGAACTGCAAGCCGGTGCCACCACCTACGCCCAGGGCGGAATCTCGGCGGTGCTCGACGAGACCGACTCCGTCGATGCCCATGTCGCCGATACCCTGGCCGCCGGGGCCGGCCTGTGTGACGAGCGTATCGTGCGCTTTGCCGTGGAACGTGGCCCGGCGTGCATCCGCTGGTTGGTGGATCTCGGGGCCCCATTCACCCGCGAGACACGCAGCGACGGCACCGAGGCGTTTCATCTCACCCGCGAGGGCGGTCATGGGCACCGCCGGGTAATCCACGCCGCGGATGCCAGTGGTAACGCGATCGAGACCACCCTGCTGCAACACGTGCGCTCCTGTCCTACGGTCACACTCCTGCCGCGGCATATCGGCGTGGATCTGGTGACCGGACGCAAATTAGGCCTGAGTCACGACCGCTGCCTGGGTGCCTATGTGCTGGATCGGGATCAGGGTCAGGTACAGGTCATCACCGCACGTTTCGTGGTATTGGCCACCGGGGGCGCCAGCCGGGTCTACCTCTATACCAGCAATCCCGACGGGGCCACGGGGGACGGCATGGCCATGGCATGGCGCGCGGGGTGCCGGGTGGCCAATCTCGAATTCATCCAATTCCACCCCACTTGTCTCTATCATCCCAGGGCCAAGTCCTTTCTGGTCAGCGAGGCGGTACGCGGGGAAGGCGGGCGACTGGTGTTGCCGGACGGCACCCGCTTCATGGACCAGTTCGATCCACGTCGCGAACTCGCGCCCCGGGATATCGTGGCCCGAGCGATTGACCATGAAATGAAACGACTCGGGATCGAATCGGTTTACCTGGACATCAGCCACCGCCCTGCCGAATTCATCCGTAGCCACTTCCCGACCATCTATGCGCGCTGCCTGGAGTTCGGATACGACCTGACGCGCGGACCAGTGCCCGTGGTGCCAGCCGCCCATTACACGGGGGGCGGGGTCATGACCGACGAGCGCGGGCGCACCGACATCGAGGGTTTGTACGCCATCGGCGAAGTCGCTTGCACCGGGCTGCACGGCGCCAACCGCATGGCCAGCAACTCGCTGCTGGAATGCCTGGTCTTCGCGGAATCCGCCAGTCAGGACATAGTCACCGCCCTGCCTGGAACGCCTCATCCGCCACCGCTTCCCGAATGGGACGAGAGCCGGGTCAGCGATTCCGACGAACTGGTGGTGGTATCCCACAACTGGGAGGAACTGCGAAGGTTCATGTGGGACTACGTCGGTATCGTCCGCACCACCAAACGATTGGAGCGCGCGCGAAGACGTGTCGAGTTGCTGCGGCGCGAGATCAGCGAATATTATGGAAATTTCCGTGTCACCCACGATCTTTTGGAACTGCGCAATCTCGCTCTGGTGGCGGACCTCATCATCCGCTCCGCCATGTCCCGGACCGAGAGCCGCGGACTGCACTATACCCTGGACTACCCCCACACCGACAACAGCGCTCCGCCGCACAACACGGTGCTGATCCCTGAGGATAGCCCGGTAGCGGCCGCTGCTGATGGCCGGCAGTGATCCGCGCCGCGGTAACGCAATCGGCGCCCGCGTAGCATCGGATCACTCCTGCCGACATGCCGTCCGTTGAAGTACGCAGGCTAGGAACCGTTCCCTTCCATCTCCAGGCGCGCCCGCAGCCGCCGGAAGGTCTCCGCGTCCAGACTGTCAGGCAGCAAGATCACGCTCAAACGCCGGCGCGCCAGCCACCCGCCAGCGCCCGTGGCGAAGCGCAGAATCACCAACCGTGGGTAGACCACACTGTCCGCCGCCAGCGACGCATCGACCGGGCCCCGCGGCGTGACCACCGTCCAGCCACCGGCCTCGTCCCAGACCAGTTTCACCACGGCGTGGGCGCTGACGCGCAGAACATGGGTGCGGAAAAACAGCACGAAATTCCCAATCACCGCACCGGAGACCGCCAGCACCGCCCACCATGGAAGCGCAAGCGCGGCCAGCACTGCGAGGGCACCCCCGTGCAGAATCAGGCCGGTATGGGCGAGGCGGCGCGAGGGCCGCGGATCAAGCTGCAGCGGTGCGGCGAATTTCGGCGATGACATGGGCGAGCTCCGGCTCCCGGGGCTCACCGCGCCCCAGCAGCCATTCGAGAAGAACCGGATCAGGATAACGCAGCAAGCGCTGGAAGGCACCCTGCATCGGCGCGGGCTGCGCCTGATAGCCGTGCTCCAGGAACCCAAGCAACAACAGGTCCAGTTCCCGCATTCCCCGCCGGCACGACCAGCGCAGCCGGGCGGACTCAGTGGCATACAAATGGGCGGTCATGAAATAGGCCCTCTGCTCAGGGTCACGGGCGCTGCAGCGTGGGCTATGCGCCGTGTCTCGCGCCGCGGCCGCGGTGGTGCGTCGGACCGGCTTCTAGATCGATCGCTTGACCATCTGCTCCCGGATCTGTCCGATGGCCCGGCTCGGATTGAGACCCTTGGGGCAGAACTCCACACAGTTCATTATGGTACGACACCGGAACAACCGATACGGCCCTTCCAGATCGTCGAGCCGCTCCTGAGTGGCCTGATCCCGGCTATCGGCGATGAACCGGTAGGCCTGCAGCAGCGCCGCCGGCCCGAGAAACTTGTCCGGGTTCCACCAGAAAGATGGGCAGGCCGTGGTGCAGCAGCCACAGAGGATGCACTCATACAATCCATCCAACTGCGCCCGGTCCTCCGGCGACTGAAGCCGCTCCACCTCCGGTTCCGGATCCTTGTTGATCAGATACGGTTTTACCGACCGGTACTGGCGGTAGAACTGGCTGAGGTCCACCACCAGGTCGCGGATCACCGGCAGGCCCGGCAGCGGACGAACCACCACCGGCTCCCGAAGATCGGCCAGCGGCGTGACGCAGGCCAGCCCGTTGCGTCCGTTGATATTCATGGCATCCGAACCGCATACACCTTCGCCGCACGACCGGCGAAAGCTCAAGGCCTCGTCGCCGGCCTTGAGCCGCAGCAGCGCGTCCAACAGCATCGTCCCGGGTTCGATGCCGTCGAGCGTGTAATCCTGCATCCGCGGCGCGCGGCCCGACTCGGGGTCGTAGCGATAGATGGAAAATTTCATACGGTGCAACCCCACACTGAGCAATCCCGCTGTGCCACCGCGGGTGCGCAGCGCCGCAACCCGCACGGCGCGCGCTCCTCCAACGGACCCTTCAGTAGACCCTTTCCTTGGGCGGAAACGCCTCCACCGTGATCGGCTTCAGCCGTACCGGTTTGTAATCCAGGCGCCGCCCGTCCCGATAGTAGAGACTGTGGCGCAGCCAGTGCACGTCGTCACGATCCGGATAATCGATCCGGGTGTGGGCCCCGCGGCTCTCCCGGCGTGCGAGCGCCGAGGTCACCGTGGCCAGCGCGACCTCCGCCAAGTTCTCCAGTTCCAGGGCCTCGACCCGGGCGGTATTGAACACGCGACTGCGGTCGCGCAGCGGAACACGCTGCAAACGCTCCACGATCCCCAGGACCTTCGTCACCCCTTCCTGCAGTACCTCATCGGTGCGGAATACACCGCAATAATCCTCCATGGTCTGCTGCAACTCCGTGCGCAGCGCGTCCACCGAATCGTCCCCACCGCTGCGCCGGTCCCAGCGCGCGAGCCGTTCCAGCGCCGGTTCCACGTCGGCCAGGTCCAGGGGCCGGTGATAACGGTTTTCCTTCAAATATTCGGTGATGTGGTTTCCGGCGGAGCGCCCGAACACCAGGATATCCAGTAACGAGTTGCCGCCCAGGCGGTTGGCTCCGTGCACCGAGACACAAGCGCATTCACCTGCGGCGTACAGGCCCGGCATCGGCTCCTCCGCACCCTCCCGCTCGGGCACCACCACCTGACCGTAGCGGTTGGAAGGGATCCCGCCCATGGTGTAATGAGCAGTGGGATAAACGGGCACCGGGGTGTCGATGGGATCGATACCCAGGAAGGTCATGATGGTGTCGCGGATCCCCGGCAGCCGGGCCTTGATCACTTCCGCTCCGAGGTGATCGAGGCGCAGCAACACGTAGCTCCTGCGCGGACCGCAGCCGCGTCCTTCGCGCACTTCGGTTGCGATCGCCCGGCTGACCACGTCGCGGCTCGCCAAGTCCTTGGCGTGGGGCGCATAGCGCTCCATGAAACGCTCGCCGTCGCCATTGACCAGATAGCCGCCCTCGCCGCGCGCGCCCTCGGTGATCAGCATGCCCTTGTCCGCGATCCCAGTGGGGTGAAACTGGAAGAACTCCATGTCCTGGAGCGGAAGACCCGCCCGCAACGCCATCCCCATCCCGTCCCCGGTGTTGATCAGGGCGTTGGTCGAGGTGCGGTAGAGCTGTCCGGCGCCGCCGGTGGCCAGCAGGGTAGCCTTGGCCTCGATGACCAGCGGCGCGCCGGTCTCGATCTCCATCACCACCGCACCGAGGACGTATCCGTCGTGGTCCAGAATCAGATCCAGGGCAAAGAACTCGTCGAAAAAATGGGTGCGCGCCGCGATATTCTGCTGATAGAGGGAATGCAGGATCGCATGTCCGGTGCGGTCCGCCGCCGCGCAGGTGCGCGCCGCCTGCGCGCCGCCATAGTCCAGGCTCTGGCCGCCGAATCGCCGCTGGTAGATACGCCCGTCATCGAGCCGCGAAAACGGCACGCCGATGTGCTCCAATTCGTACACAACCCGGGGCGCGGCGCGGCACATATACTCCACGGCATCCTGGTCACTCAGATAGTCGCTGCCCTTGACGGTATCGAACATATGGAAATGCCAGTTGTCCGGCAGGACGTTGGCCAACGCCGCGTTCACGCCCCCCTGGGCAGCCACCGTATGGGACCGGGTCGGGAATACCTTGGACACGACCGCGACCGAGGCGTCGGCTCGCGCAAGTTGTAACGCGGCACGCAGCCCTGCGCCGCCGGCACCGATAATCAGGGTATCGAACTTGCGCCGCGCGACGCTCATGGGATGCGCGCCGCCGTCACCAGCACCACCAGTGCCCAATAGCCCATGGCCAGCAGCGACAAGCCGAGCAGAAACAACAAGCCAAGCCGCAGCCCGGCAGGCCGGACATAGTCGATGAGAACGTCGCGGACCCCCACCCAGGCGTGTATCAGCAGGGCCGCAAAGAATACCGCCCACGCACCGTTAACCGGCGGACTGCCCACCCAAGCGCGCCACTCCTGCGCGGAGCCCGGCGGAACGATCAGCAACCGTCCCAGGATAAACAGCAGGAACAGCGCCAGGTAGACCGCGCTCAGCCGTTGCAGCACCCAGCCGCGCAGACCATGCACCCGGCCGCTCACCAGAGCCCACCCATGCGGCCCAGGTACCCGAGCAGCGCGGCGACGGCGGCCCCGTTCACCAGCCACGCACTGGCGCGCGCCACTGGTCGAGTGACGCCGATATCCAGGTCGAGCAGCAGGAACCGGATCCCGGACAACAGGTGGTGCGTGAAGGCCCAGGCCAGCACCAAACCAAACAGGCGCATGACCGGACCGGACAACCATTGCGCGACGCGATCGAACCCTGCCGCCCCCGACAGGGACCGTTCCAGCAGGTAGATCGCAAGCGGGATTCCGAGGAACAGGAGCACACCGGAGACCCGGTGGAGAAACGACACTACCGCAGGCACTGGGAAGCGGATGCGCAGCAGGTCCAGGGCCACCGGCCGGGTGTTACGGCTCATCATTCCGTGTCGTGGTCCTTCGTAAACAACGCCGCAATGGCGTCACCCGTGCGCATCGCGGAGGCACTGTCATCGTCGGCGCGCGCGCCGTTCCCAGTACCCCTAACTTAAGCCCAGGGACGGGACTCTGTCCAGGGATCAGGGCCCGGAATCCCCACCGAGGGCCCCTTTCGGAGCTGGGGCCTGGGCGCTACACTGGTCCGCCCGCTGCACGACTCTCCGAGGATATGGCCTTATGAATCCAGCCTGGAAACACTTCCTGCAGGATGCCGGCGCGGAATTCGACGCGGACCAAGTGGCCAGCTTCGGTAACCCCGACCTGGAGCGGCGTGTCGTCACCGCCGGCAATGTCTTCTGTGAACGGTCCCACCATGGACTGATCGCGGTGCGCGGCGACGATGCCATGGCCTTTCTGCAGGGTCAGTTCGGCAACGACGTCAAACAGGTCACCGCGACCCGCGCCCAACTCTCCAGCTACTGCAATCCGAAGGGCCGGATGCTGGCCACCTTCCGGCTGTTCCTGCGCGACGGCGTCTACTATCTGAATCTGCCGCGGGCGCTGGTGGATCCCATCGTGCAGCGCCTGCGCATGTTCGTGCTCCGGGCCAAGGTAACCGTGGAGGACGCTAGCGACACCCTGATCCGGATCGGGGTCTCCGGTCCCCAATCCGATGCACAGATCAAGGACATCCTCGGGGACCTTCCGCAGGAGGTGGACGCGGCGCTGGAGGCGGGAAAACGGACCGTGGTCCGGATCCCGGGGCCCCATCCACGCTTCGAGATCTACGGTGAACTGGAACCCATGCAGAAGCTGTGGCAGGGCCTGAACGTCCACAGCGCACCAGTGGGCGCTGGACCCTGGGCACTGCTGGATATCCTCGCGGGGATCCCGGTGATAAACCCCGAGACCTCTGGGCTATTCGTACCGCAGATGGCGAACCTGCAACTGATCGGGGCAGTCAACTTCCAGAAGGGGTGCTACCCCGGCCAGGAAGTGGTGGCGCGCATGCAATACCTGGGCAAGCTCAAGCGCCGCATGTATCGGGCCCATGTGGAAGCCGACCGGGTACCACGGCCCGGCGACCCGTTGCACGCCCCCGATGCGGGGGCCGGACAAGACATCGGGCAGGTGGTCAATGCCGAGGCTGGGGCCGATGGTGGTTACGAACTGCTCGCCGTGATCCAAATCGCCAACGCGAACACGGGTGGCGTGCGCCTGTGGGACGAAACCGGCCCGCCACTCAGGCTCTGCGCTCTCCCCTACCCGGTGCCCGCTGGCGCGAACCCGCGCTAAGCCCTGCGCCCTTCATAGCGACGCGCCGGACATGTCTGCGGCACGGTGACGGCGCCTCGGTGGCCCCAAAATGAACGCCGACAAAAACCGGGCGATCCAAGGGGCCTGCCCGGTGCTTCAAGTTCTCCGCCGCCAGCCGATAAGGTAAGGGAATAGCAACCGGCTCACCGTGAGGGTACCCCCTTGTCTGCCCAGGCACAGTTCCTCAGCGATCTCCTCCAGGAACTCGACCAAGGGCGTTTCGAATTGCCCACCCTGCCGGAAGTGGCCCTGAAGGTCCGCGACGCGGTGTCGAGCGGGACATGCACCGCAAAACAGACGGCCTCGATGATCGCCACCGACGCCGCGCTCTCGGCCCGGCTGATCCAGGTGGTCAACTCCCCCCTCTACCGCGCCTCCAAGCCCATCGACAACCTCCCGATGGCCGTATCCCGGCTCGGCAATTCCATGGTGCGCAACCTGGTCACCAGCCTGGTGATGAAACAGATGTTCCAGGCCACCACCGATTTCCTGGATCGGCGCCTGCGCGCCCTGTGGGAACACAACGTGCAGGTGGCGGCCATCAGTCGCATGCTGGCCACCCAGTTCACGCGCCTGCCGCCGGACCAGGCGATGCTCGCGGGGCTGCTCCACGACGTCGGCGCCCTGCCAATCCTGAAGCGCGCCGAGGACAGTCCGCAACTGCTGGGGGACATGATCACCCTGGACCGCTTGATCGACGAACACCACCCACGGATCGGGGAAAAAATCCTAGCCGCATGGGAATTCCCGCCGGCCCTGGTTGCGGTGGCGGCACATCACGAGGACCTGAAACGGGATCCCGGCACAGAGCCGGACTTGGTAGACGTGGTGATCGTCGCCAACCTGCAGTCCTATTTCGGCACCAATCACCGGCATAGCCAAGTCGATTGGTCGCAGATTCCCGCGTTCCGGCGCCTCGGGATCAGCACCGACGTCAGCGTGGTGGAAGTCGAGGCGCACGAGGAGCAGATCCAGGCCGTGCAGCGCATGTTCGACATCTGAACGCCCCGGCGCCCGTCATTCGGGGCGCAGGTGGGGAAACAACAGCACGTCGCGGATCGACGGCACGTCGGCGAGCAGCATCACCAGACGGTCCACGCCGATCCCCTCCCCGGCGGTCGGCGGCAGGCCATATTCCAAGGCGCGGATGTAGTCCGCATCATAGTGCATGGCCTCCTCATCGCCCGCGGCCTTTTCCTCCACCTGGAGGCGAAAGCGCTCCGCCTGATCCTCCGGGTCGTTCAACTCGGAGAACCCGTTGGCGATCTCCCGGCCGCCGATCATGAGTTCGAAGCGGTCCGTCACCGACGGATCCATGTCGTTGCGCCGCGCCAGGGGAGAGACCTCGGTCGGATAGGCGGTAATAAACGTCGGATCCAGGAGGTTCGCCTCCACGGTCTTGTCGAAGATCTCGATCTGCAGCCGGCCGGTGCCGTAGCGCGCGTCCACGGGGATCGACAAACGCTCGCACACCCCACGCAGGGACTGCAGATCGTCGAGCTGCGCCGCGGAAATATCCGGGTTGTAGCGCAGAACCGCCTCGCGCACAGTCATCCGCGCGAACGGCCGCCCGAAGTTGCAGTCCCGGCCCTGGTAGCACAACGTCGTGCCCCCCAGCAGTTCCTCGGACATGCTGCGCAACAGCTCTTCCGTGAGATCCATCAGGTCCCCATAGTTCGCGTAGGCCTGATAGAACTCCAGCATCGTGAACTCCGGGTTGTGGCGCGTGGAAACCCCCTCGTTGCGGAAGTTGCGGTTCAGCTCGTAGACCCGCTCCAACCCGCCCACCACCAGGCGCTTGAGATAGAGTTCCGGCGCCACCCGCAGGTAGAGGTCCATGTCCAGCACGTTGTGGTGGGTGATGAACGGCTTGGCAGTGGCGCCCCCGGGGATCGCCTGCATCATCGGGGTCTCGACCTCGACGAAGCCCCGATCTTCCAGGAAACGGCGCAGGAAACGCACGACGGCGCTGCGCAGTTGGAACACGCGCCGGCTGGACTCGTTCATCATCAGGTCCACGTAACGCTGGCGATAGCGGACCTCCTGGTCCGTAAGCCCATGGAACTTCTCCGGCAGCGGACGCAGGCCCTTCACCAGCAACCGCAGCTGTTCAGCGCGGACCGTAAGCTCATCAGTCTTGGTCTTGAACAGCACGCCCTCGACGCCGACGATGTCCCCCACGTCCCAACCCTTGAACGCCGCGTAGACCCCCTCCGGCAGGGTGTCGCGCTCCAGAAAGAGCTGGATGCGCCCGCTCATGTCCTGGATCTGGGCGAAGCTCGCCTTGCCCATGACCCGCTTGGCCATCATGCGCCCGGCGACCCGCACCCGCCTCGGCGCCGCATCCAGCGCGCCGCCATTGAGCCCGTCGCAGTCCGCATGCAGCGCTTGCGCCAGCGCATCGCGATGGAAGTCGTTGGGGAATGGGTTGCCGGCGGCGCGCAGAGCGGCGAGCTTGGCGCGGCGTTCGGCGATCAGGCGGTTGTCTTCGGTATCGTTCATGGACCTGGCTGCTGGTAGAAGGGTGGCGATGAATGCCCGCGGACTCGCGGCGCCGCTTTGTGGCGCCGCGTGCGGGGTCCGCGGCCGGCGCAGGGGGCCATTATGCGCAAACCCATGGCGCGGGTCACGGGCCCGGGCCGCGCGCCGCCGTTCCCGAAACCGGCGCCCGGTCTCACACCCCGGCCTTCAGGCTCGCTTCGATGAACGCGTCCAGGTCCCCATCCAGCACCGCCTGGGGATTGCCGGTCTCCACGCCGGTGCGCAGATCCTTGATGCGCGACTGGTCAAGCACATAGGACCGAATCTGGCTGCCCCAACCGATATCCGACTTGGTGTCCTCCACCGCCTGCTGCTCGCTGCGCCGCCGCTGCATCTCCCGTTCATAGAGCTTGGCCTTGAGCTGTTTCATGGCGGTGGCCTTGTTCTTGTGCTGGGAGCGGTCGTTCTGGCACTGGACCACGATCCCGCTGGGATTGTGCGTGATGCGCACCGCGGATTCGGTGCGGTTGACGTGCTGGCCGCCAGCGCCGCTGGCCCGGTAGACGTCTATGCGCAGGTCCGCCGGGTTGATCTCGACTTCAACTTCCTCATCCACCTCCGGGGATACGAACACCGCCGCGAAAGAGGTATGACGGCGGTTGCCGGCATCGAACGGCGACTTGCGCACCAGGCGATGCACCCCGGTTTCGGTGCGCAGCCACCCATAGGCGTACGGGCCTTCCACCTTGATGGTGGCGCTCTTGATGCCGGCCACTTCCGCCGGAGACACCTCAATCAACTCGGCGCGGAAACCGCGCCGCTCCGCCCAACGCAGATACATCCGCAGCAGCATCTCCGCCCAGTCCTGGGCCTCGGTCCCACCGGAACCGGATTGGACATCCAGGAACGCGTGCTTCTCGTCCATCTCGCCCGAGAACATGCGTTGAAATTCCAACGCCGCGACCCGTTCCTCGGCGCGATCCAGGTCCCGGACCACCTCCGCGACCGTGGCCTCATCCTGCTCCTCGGCAGCCAGATCCAGCAGCTCCCGGGCCTCATCCAGGGCCGGGGTCAGCTCCCCCAGGACCCGCACCTGCGCCTCCAGCTGGGCCCGCTCCCGGCCCAGGGACTGGGCGCGTTCCGGCTTCTGCCAGATCAGCGGGTCCTCCAATTCGCGCGCGACCTCCGTCAGGCGTTCCTGCTTCGCCTCGTAGTCAAAGATACCCCCTCAAGGACTGGAGGCGCCCTTGCATGTCTTCGATCCGATGGTAGACGGCGTTGAGTTCCAGCATGTTGGCAACAAATCCTTTCGGTGATGGATGGTGGCGGTCCGGGATTCGGCGCGTCATCATACAACAGCCCCACGCCCCCGGGCACCGCGGCCCTTCACAGCGGCTCGATGAACTCCACCAGGAGTTGCGGACTCGTGACGCCCTGGTACTCGTTGACATCCAAGCGATAGGCGATGCGCACCCGTTCCCAGGGCACCGGCGGCGCCGGCGTCTGGAACGCGATCCCGTCGATCGACTGCCGGCCCCCCGCCGGGCGCAGGGTCAATTTCAGATGGCGTTCCCCCACTACACGCTGCGCCAGCACCTGGAACTCGCCGTCAAAGCACGGCTCCGGGAAACCCGCGCCCCACGGGCCGCCGTCACGCAGCAGTTGCGCGGTCTCCAGATGGAGCTCCGCAGGCGCCAGTTC
Source organism: Chromatiales bacterium 21-64-14 (assembly GCA_002255365.1). Classification (NCBI taxonomy): domain Bacteria; kingdom Pseudomonadati; phylum Pseudomonadota; class Gammaproteobacteria; order Chromatiales; species Chromatiales bacterium 21-64-14. The sequence goes on along the minus strand of NCBI01000009.1, from coordinate 22,227 downwards.
ACCGTCGGTATAGCAGATACCTTCGAGGTCCTCGGGCCCCAGACAGCGCCGCACCTGGTCATCGAAAGCGGTGCGGAAATCCTCCAGGCGATCAAGCGCAAGGCTCAAACCCGCCGCCATGGCGTGCCCGCCGAAGCGGCTCAACAGCCCCGGGTTGCGGCTCGCCACCGCGTCCAGAGCATCGCGGATGTGGAGCCCGGGGATGGAGCGCGCCGAACCCTTGAGACCCGCACCGTCAGGGGCGAAGGCGATCACCGGACGGTGGAAACGCTCGCGGATCCGCGCGGCCAGGATCCCGATCACCCCCGGGTGCCAACGCGCGTCATAGAGGCACAGGCCCATGGGCAGCGCCGGGTCGTCATCCTGCAGTCCGAGCCCCTCCAATACCTCCAGCGCCTGGGTCTGCATCTGCGCCTCGATGGCACGCCGTGCGTGGTTCAGCTCGTCCAGCCGCTGCGCCATTTCCCGGGCAGCATCCAGGTCGTCGGTGATCAGGCACTCGATGCCCAGCGACATGTCCTCCAGGCGCCCCGCCGCGTTGAGCCGCGGGCCTACCCCGAACGCGAGATCCGCGGCCACCACGCGTGACTGGCCGCGCTTGGCGACCGCCAGCAGCGCCGCGATGCCGGGACGGCACTGGCCGCTGCGAATCCGCAACAGGCCCTGTTGCACCAAAATGCGGTTGTTGGCGTCCAGCGGCACCACATCCGCCACGGTACCCAGTGCCACCAGATCCAGGAACTGCGCCAGCTTCGGCTCCCCTATGCCCCGGCGCGCGAACCAGCCGGCGGCGCGCAGGTGGGCGCGTGCTGCGGACAACACATAAAAGATAACGCCGACCCCCGCCAGATGCTTGCTCGGGAACGGATCGCCGGGCAGATTGGGATTGACGATGGCGTCCGCCGCCGGCAGCGTGGCGCCCGGCAGGTGATGATCGGTGACGAGGACCTGGATGCCGCGCGCGTGCGCCGCCGCCACCCCTTCCAGGCTGGCGATCCCGTTGTCCACGGTGACGATCAGGTCCGGGTGCCAGTCCGCCGCCACCGCGACGATCTCCGCGGTCAGGCCGTAGCCGAACTCGAAGCGGTTGGGCACCAGATAGTGCACCTGGCGAGCCCCGAGCGCGCGCAAGGCCAGCACCGCCAGTGCGCAACTGGTCGCCCCGTCGGCATCGAAGTCCCCCACCAGCAGGATGCGCCGATCCTGCTCCACGGCCTCTGACAGCAATGCCGCGGCGGACGCGATGCCGGTCAAACCGGTGAGCGGATGGAGCCGCTCCAAGGAATGCTCCAGGTCCGCCGGCCCCCGCACGCGGCGGGCCGCGTAGACCCGGCGCAAGACCGGATGAAGGCCGGCGGGCAAACCCGCAAGGGATTCTGTCGAACGCCGTGCGATCCGCGCCTTCATGCCCCGTAAGAGCGCGGAACGGCGCGGCCCAAGCCCGGGACCCAGGGGTATTTTTTATCGATAATTGGCATTAAAAAAATAACATAATTAATTATTAACTCTATTCTTTATTTACAAATTGCGCGAAGGGGCGCCGGCGCCACCAGGGGGCCACGGCAAGGGCGCGCGCCGAACCGTCGGCCGGGTAGAGTACCACGGTGCCGCGCGCGCGCCGCGCCCGCAGATGGGCCGCCAGGGGCCGGAACCAGCGTTGCTCCAGTCCCTCCACCGCTTCGACCCAACCCGCATGGTCACCGTGCAGCACCGGCGCCGAGGCGTCTTCCAGGACCGCCAGGTTATGGCCCGTAGCGGGCGACGACTCCAGACATTCGGCTAGGGAGTCAGGGACCGCAGCCGCCCGCGTGCCGCTCAACGCCGCCAGCCCACGCGCCACCGGGCCCTCGGCAAAAACCCGGTCCCAAATCCGGGGCACGGACTCGCGCCCGCGCCCACTCCCCCAGAACCACAGGCTGTTCACCGCCGGCACGCCACGCGCCACACGCGCCGCGTTCACCGCGCTGGCGTGCAACACCATCTGAACCTCGTTCATCAACCGGTGCCAGCGTGCCGCACCAGGGCCGACCGGCAACCACGGCTCGATGCTGCGTCCGGTCACGTCCGCCAAGGACGCGGTGCGAATCTCCGCATCCCGGTCCAGCGCCAAATACCAGCGTGCCGGGTGCGGTGTCCACAGCCGCATCCCCTCCGCTGCCAACAGGGTTCGATTCAGGTCCTCGGCCAGCGCCGCGGCCTCCTCTGCGCTGAGGCCGAGCCGGGGGGCGTCCACCAGCACCAGCCGGCTCATATCCGCTTGCAGGTGGACCGGGTCCGCGCGCATCCACCCACCCGCGGGGCGGGCGTCCAACCCTTCCCCCAGCCGCCCCAGGGCCCCGACCGGCATATCCTGATCGGGATCCACGGGATAACCGAACAGCTGCGCCAGACTCGGTTCGAACCCGGCCACCGGGAGCCGCCCCACCCGCGCGCCACCCAGCAAGGCGCATAGCCTCCGGACCTCGGGGAGGGTACCGGGCGAACCGCCGGCCGCCGGCACCGGGCCGAGCAGGCCCGGGACCAGCAGACCCAGTCGCGGCGCTTCGGCACTCACGGTGTTGGACGCCCTCCCGATGCGGTTGCAACCCGACACGCCGACGTGCGCCCGCCGCGCCGTCCGGCCTCAGGTGATGCGTTGGAGTATGGCGTCGCGCACCGCGTCCAGACGCGCCGGCACCGTCTGCATCCGCCCGCCGCCCTGGCGGATCGCCACGTCCGGATCCTTCAGACCGTGACCGGTCAGGGTGCACACCACCTTCGCGCCCGCCGGGATGCGCCCGCTGCGCACATCGCGTAGCGCCCCGGCCAGCGAGGTCGCGGAGGCCGGCTCGCAGAACACGCCCTCCTGCTCGGCCAGCAGCTTTTGGGCGGCCAGGATCTCCTCATCGGAGCACTCGTCGAACCAGCCGCTGGACGCCTTTTGCGCCACCCACGCCTTGTCCCAGGATTGCGGATGGCCGATGCGGATGGCAGTGGCCACGGTCTCCGGGTTGTCCACCATGTGACCGCGCAGAAACGGCGCCGCGCCGCTCGCCTGGTAGCCCACCATCACCGGGCGGTTGTTGACGATGCCATGCTCGAAATACTCGCTGTATCCCATCCAGTGGGCGGTAATGTTGCCGGCGTTGCCCACCGGGAGACAATGGTAATCCGGCGCGCACTCCAGCTCCTCCACGATCTCGAAGGCGGCGGTCTTCTGGCCCTGCAGGCGGTACGGGTTGATGGAGTTGACGATGGTGACTGGCGCCTCTTCCGCCACCTCCTTCACCAGTTGCATGCCGGCGTCGAAGTTGCCCTGGATCTGCAACACCACCGCGCCGTGCAACATCGCCTGGGCGAGCTTACCGAGCGCGATCTTGCCCTCCGGGATCAGCACGAAGGCGGTGATCCCGGCGCGCGCGGCATAGGCCGCGGCGGAGGCCGAGGTATTGCCGGTACTGGCGCAGATCACCGCGCGGCTACCCTCTTCCACCGCCTTGGTCACCGCCAGGGTCATGCCGCGGTCCTTGAACGACCCGGTGGGGTTGAGCCCCTCGTATTTCACGTACAGGTCGACCGCAATGTCCAGGGTGCGCGGCACGTTGTTCAAACGGATCAGCGGGGTGTTGCCCTCCCCCAGGCTGATAATGCGGCTGTCGTCGCGCACCGGCAAGCGGTCGCGGTATTTGTCGATCAATCCCGTATAGCGGGCTCGAAAAGGCATGATGCGGAGACCTCATCCGAATGGGGAACCAGTAGCGGGAAGATGGTACCGGAAAATGCGCGCCCGGGCGGCATCGGCGTTGCCTGGGATCCGCCGGTGGATGGCCCCAGCGGAGGTGCCGACGGACCCGCTAGCGCGCCAGGTTTTCCACGCGGATCCGGGTCACCGGGGCGGTTACCGATCCCAGGGCCTCGATACGCCGGATCGCGTCGTTCATCTGCTGCTCCCGGACCCGCTGGGTGAGCAGGATGACCGGCACGGCCTGCTGGCCCTCCGCCGGCTCCTTCTGGACCATGGCCTCGATGCTGATGCCGCGGTCCCCCAGGATGCGGGTCACATCGGCCAGCACCCCGGGTTGGTCCAGGGCCTGGAGGCGCAGGTAGTACGCGGTCTCCACCGCTTCCATGGGCAGGATCGGGGTATCCGACAGCGCGTCGGGCTGGAAGGCAAGGTGCGGCACCCGGTTCTCCGGATCCGAGGTCAGGGCGCGCACCACATCCACCAGGTCCGCCACCACCGCCGACGCGGTCGGCTCGGCCCCGGCCCCGGCGCCATAGTACAAGGTGGGCCCCACCGCGTCCCCCTTGACCAGGATGGCGTTCATGACCCCGTCCACGTTGGCGATCAGGCGCCGGTACGGGATCAGCGCGGGGTGCACGCGCAGCTCGATCCCCGCCGCCGTGGCGCGCGCCATGCCGAGATGCTTGATACGGTAGCCGAGCGCCTCGGCATAGGCCACGTCGGCCCGGGTGATGTGGCGGATCCCCTCCACGTACAGCCGCTCGAACTGGAGCGGGATCCCGAAGGCGATGGAGGCCAGAATGGTGAGCTTGTGGGCCGCGTCGATGCCATCCACATCGAAGGCCGGGTCGGCCTCCGCGTAACCGAGCGCCTGCGCCTGCGCCAGCACGTCCTCGAATTCGCGCCCCTCGTCGCGCATGGCGGTGAGCACGAAGTTGCAGGTGCCGTTGATGATCCCCGCCAACCACTCGATCCGGTTGCCGGCCAGGCCCTCGCGGATCGCCTTGATGATGGGGATGCCACCTGCCACCGCCGCCTCGAAGGCGACCATCACGCCCTGCGCCTGGGCGGCGGCGAACAGCTCGTTGCCGTGCAGGGCGATCAACGCCTTATTCGCGGTGACCACATGCTTGTCCTTGGCAATGGCGCGCAGCACCAGTTCGCGCGCCAGCTCCACACCGCCGATCAGCTCAACCACGATCTCAACATCCGGATCGTCCACTACCGCGTAGGGATCGGCGGTGAGGCGGATACCCTCCACGTCACAGATGCGCGCACGCTTCAGGTCCCGGGCCGCGGCGCACGACACCCGGATACCACGTCCGGCGCGCCGGGTGATCTCGTGGGCATTGCGCCGCAGCACGTTGACCGTCCCGCCGCCCACGGTCCCGAGCCCGAGCAGTCCGACGTTGACCGGCTTCACGAACTGCCTCCCGCCGCGCGAACGCGCGCATCGGCGCGGAACATGTCGCGGATGCAACGCACCGCCTGGCGGGTGCGGTGCTCGTTCTCGATCAGTCCAAAGCGCACGTGGTCGTCTCCATAGCTGCCGAATCCGATGCCGGGCGAGACCGCCACCTTGGCGTCCGCCAGCAACTTCTTCGAGAATTCCAGCGAGCCCATGGCCCGGTACGGTTCCGGGATCGGCGCCCACACGAACATGGTGGCCTTGGGCGGCTCCACGTGCCAACCCGCGGCGTTGAGCCCGTCGCAGAGCACGTCACGGCGCCGCTCATAGGTATCCGAAATCTCCCGCACGCAGTCCTGCGGTCCTTCCAGCGCAGCGATCGCCGCCACCTGGATCGGCGTGAACATGCCATAGTCCAGATACGACTTCATGCGCGCCAGCGCCGCCACCAGACGCTCGTTGCCGCACATGAAGCCCACGCGCCAACCCGGCATGTTGTAACTCTTGGACAGCGTGAAGAACTCCACCGCCACATCGGTGGCACCCGGCACCTGCAAAATGGACGGCGCCACGTAGCCATCGAAGACCAGATCCGCATAGGCGAGATCATTGATCACCCAGATTCCGTGCTCGCGCCCGATGGCCACCACCCGTTCAAAGAACGCGAGGTCGACGGTCTGCGCGGTGGGATTACACGGGAAATTCAGCACCAGCATCTTCGGGCGCGGCCAGGAATCCTGGATCGCCTTCTCCAGTTCCGCGAAGAAGTCCCCGCCCGGCACCAACGGCACATGGCGGATGTCCGCCCCGGCGATCACGAAGCCATAGGGGTGGATGGGATAGGCGGGGTTGGGAACCAGCACCGCGTCCCCGGGCCCAACGGTGGCCAGAGCCAGATGCGCCAAGCCCTCCTTGGAACCGATAGTGACAATGGCCTCACGGTCGAAATCCAGCTTTACCCCGTAACGGTCCCGGTACCAATTCGTGATCGCGCGACGCAGCCGCGGGATGCCACGCGAGAGCGAGTAGCGGTGGGTGTCCGGACGGTGCACCACCTCCACAAGCTTGTCGACGATATGCTGCGGCGTGGCGCGGTCCGGATTGCCCATGCCGAAGTCAACGATGTCTTCGCCGCGCGCGCGCGCCTGCGCCTTCAGCTCATTGACGATGTTGAAAACGTAGGGCGGTAGCCGCTGGATCCTGAGAAAGTCTTCGTGCAAGTTGGCCGGTCCGCGATCAGGGGGAATATGGCGCCTGCGTGGAGGAAGCTTCCGTCCGTGCCGGCGCACCGCAAGGGACCACCACGCCCCGCGCCGGGCACGCACGTGCCCCCGATTCGCGCGCCAGGCATCAGCCTCGGCCGATGCGACGGGTGTCCTCAAATCCGTTGAACTATAGATCCTAACTTAATGTAAATGCTATAATAATGTAAAATACGCGTCACGCCCTGTCAATGGGTGGGCTACGCGCTCATAGCGGACCCTTCAAACACCCGAAGCCACAAGGCCCAGCCCCGAGCCATTATAATGCGGAAGACCACCGGCGCGAATCCGGACTGGGAGCCTCAAGACCTGCCATGAAGATCAGCCTCGACACTGCGAGCGCCGCCTACGTCATCCGCGCCTACGGCCCGGGACGCATTACCGTCAATGACCAGGATCTGACCGAAGCCTTCGTGGTGACGCCCGAGCAATTGATCCGCGACTGGCCAATCGCCTCCGCCGCCGAACTCACCTCGGAGCATCTGCAACGACTCGTGGATCTGGATCCCGAGATAATCCTGCTCGGCACCGGGCCGACCCTCCGCTTCCCCGACCCGCGGCTCATCGCCGGCCTGCAACAGCGCGGCATCGGCGTGGAGGTCATGGACACCGCCGCCGCCTGCCGCACCTACAATATCCTAAGCGCCGAGGACCGCCGTGTGGTGGCGGCGTTGTTGATGATCTGAGAGCAGGTGCCCATCGGACTTCAACGACGGCTCCTCAAAACGCAGCTCGCCCGCCGCAGCCGACTCGAACCCGCGTTCCCGCCAAGCCGATGGCAAACCCGTAGTGGCTGGTCCTATAAATAGGCCTACATAACAAAACTGATTTTTAACCCCCAACCCGACATATGCCCTGGGATGGCGCAGATCCCATGCCGATTTCAGACCGCCGGCGCTTGGTTCCAGGCTGCGATCGCACGCAGGTGGTGCTCGTGCCCGAGCCGGCTGATGGAACCAGCATCCAGAATGAATAAACGCCCATGGTCCGGGGGCAAGCCTAGCCAGCGGGCTGCCAGTATACGCAGCAGGTGGCCGTGCGCAAACAAGGCGATGTCGCCGGCGCAATCTACGAGCGCGTCGATGACGCGGTCGGCCCGTTCCGCCACATGGCCCAAGGTCTCGCCGCCAGGCACCGCGCCACTCCAGATCAGCCAGTCGGGCCGGGTCTCCCGCACTTGGTCCGTGGTTAGCCCCTCGTAGTCACCGTAGTCCCATTCCATGAGCGCCTCGCAGCCCTCGGCGCGGTCCCCGTACCCCGCCAGCCGGCAGGTCTCGGCGGCGCGCTGTAGGGGGCTGGTAAGTACCCGTGTGAAGGACACGCCTACGAGGGATGCCGCAAGGGCGCGTGCCTGGCGCTGCCCCGTCGAGGTGAGAGGCACATCGGTACGACCGGTGTGCCGACCGTCGGCACTCCAAGCCGTCTCGCCGTGGCGGATCAACCAAAGGCGTGTTTCGCGGGATTGGGTGGTGGGAGTTGCCATATTTGCACTGCCTCCGTCGGACGGTGTCTCGGGTCCGCTGAGCATAGAACACCCCGGGGGGCCAGGCCCTAACTTTACTCGTGATATTCCGAGACAGGCCATGGCTACGCCGAAGGCCGCTGCAAGCCGGAAACTAAAGCCATGGCGATCGTTGACGTGCGAACAGGGACCCTTGGCAACCCTCCCCGGAAAATCGCCTTGGGGCTGAACGGTGTGGTTCCGCGCGCGGGTATTGAAAGCCGAGCGAGTTGGCATTTAAAAAATGTGTTTTAGGGTCGTAGAGGCTGTCGGAGTACACCAGCTTGGCCTATCATTTGTGTGGTCGGCAGGGTGACAAGGAAACCGTGCGGGTCGCGTAACCCTCAAGAACGCCCGTGAAGAGCCCTGAAGCCGTGGTCCATCTCCAACACCCCTCCCATAATGGACAACCTACTATGAGCTTCCGATTCCGACCCAAAGACAATGACTGGCTGATGTCCGACAAGATCCTCGATGAGGCAGATCGGGAGATCCTTGCAAATGTGAAGCCTAGTTCCAAGTTCGACGTTCCCTATGTCGCTGGCTACTCCAGGGACGGCAAGAAATTCTACATCGACCACAAACTACCAAAGGGCTTTGAACATGGCGGACGGGCCTTTGTAGTGGCCACCACTCTTATTCTGCACGAGGTCGTCGAGAAGGCTATCGAGGATGAAGAGGCCGGCATTCCTTACCAGCTTGCCCACCAGATCGCGCTTCGTGCCGAACGCGCGGCGGTGGAAGCCGCCAAGATGCCCTGGGAAATCTATAACCGCTGGTTCGACAAGCAGGTGAGCGAGATCGGCAGTCGGGACACGTACGACAACTGCCCGCCGGATCTCGATCTACAGCCCTATCTGGACGAGCACGACTGGGCTACGCTCAAAAAGATGTACCACAACGGAAAACCCCTGTGGGACGGGAAGAAGCCTGCAAAATAGCAAGGCTTGCCCCCAAGATCCATAAAGGTCGGTCCTTTACGTAGATAGTGAAAAGTTGCGGAGCCGCGCGGTTTTGGAGCGCGGCGATGAACGCCAACGGCCTATACCACTGAATTACGGGCCGTAGAGCCGTAGCGCTGTTGATCGGGCAGCTGGAGCGGGCGCGCAAGCCGCACTCGCCGCGGCCTGCCCTCCTCCGCGCGCTGGTCACAGCTTGTAGAACGATCCGACGCCGCTCAATAAAACGTTGAAGGCGAGGCTGATGCGCTCACCGCCCTTGTTCGGCATCTCGTAGCCGTGGCGGATCTGGCTCGGGAAGAGATAGGCAAGCCCGGTCGACGACGGGTAGGCGATGCGGTTGACGGTGAAGATCGTCTGCTCGCGTGTGGCTATCGCGATATAAGGCTGGGTGTTGAACTCCGGTTTGTCGAAGATCAGCGGCGCGCTCTGCTTGGCATCCGCCTTCAGATAGTAGACACCCGAGACGACCGAGTTGCCGTGATAGTGCATCCGCTGATAGCCGCCTTCCGGCGCGCGGTTCACCCAGGCATGCACGATCTCGAAGCGCTCGTACTGGTAGCAGTAGACGTTATCGAGGTAGTCCTTGACGCAGTCCTCCAGAAACACGGCCAAGTCCCGGAAACGTTCCTCCTGCAGGACGTTGCGCGCGTCGCTGGTGGATTCGGTGCTGGAGCCAAAGTTGGGAAAAAACTCCAGGCCCTCAAGCGCGATCTCCTGGTGCTCGGGGTTCTGATAGCGCACCACGGCCGCCAACGGGAAGATCGGCCGGACCTCGCCTTTGGGTTTGGCCACCGTTACACCCTCAGGGCGTGATCCAGGCGCTGACCGGCGCCAACCCGCTCGGCTGGCCGGGCTTGATGGCGACGATATAGGCACCCTTGGCGGCGAAGCGCTCCCCCGGCCCCAGGGCGAGGTGGGGAAACATGCCCGGGTTCAGGTCCATCTGCGATTCGTCCTCGACGCGCTCGAGGAGGTAATCGCGGTAGAAATCGTTGCTGATCTCCCACAGCGCCGCCTTCAGCAAAGTCATCGCGTAATATTCTTTGAACATCAGCAGCGGATGGGTGAGCTTCAAGCCGCGGGTGCGCATCCAGGCGCGCGTCTCGAAGGAGCGGACATGGGATGCCGGGTCCAGCTCATAGGGATCGGCGAACCGCACCCGGTCGGCGAGTGCTGGGGGCATGTCGGCCTTCACGGCCGCGATGGCGCGCGTGGGCAGGAAAATCTGCGCCGCTCGGGGCCGCACCGCAGCCAAGGCGGCGACCGTGGCCGGCACGTCGGCACCCGGCCAGATGACCAGCGTGGTTCCGGCATCGTTGCCGTGCGCACGCAGGGCCGCTTCGAGTCCAGCTTGGCCACGGAAGCTAATCAGGCGCTGCTTCAGCTTCGCATTGTGTGCACTCAAGTCCTGCTGGAACACCTGGGCCGGTTCCTGGCCGTAGGCATCGCGGGCGGCGAGCTGGACCACCCGGGTCGTAGCGGCATCGTGACCACCAATAAAATCGGCCATGACACGCGCCTCCAGCGGCAGGCCCGCATCAAAGTACACGGTGTAGCCGTCCTTCGGTGGCGGCCAGGCCGGCAGGTCGGTATCGGGGAACAAACAGGGGATGTGGTGCGCGTCGCAGAACCGCGACGCACCCGCCCAGGATCCATCCACCCTACCCCCCACCAACGCGAAAACGCGGTCCTTGCGGTAGTGCGCTTCGAGCTGCGCGCGCCAGGTGGACGCAGCACCCTTCAACTCCCAGACCGTCAGCGTCCAGGCACGCTCGATGGGGACAAACTCCGAGCGGTTGTAAGGCGAGAACCGGTTTCGGGACAGGTCTTCGTGTAAGCGCAAATTGTGAAACTTGAGGTATGCCCGCATGACGCCCAGCATCGCCTCACGTTCGTCGGCGGGCACGTTGGCGGAAAAGACCGTGGCAAAATGAATCTGGCGCGCGTCGACCCCCGGGTCGATGTGTGCCGACAGCGTGTGCAGATAGGCATCCAGCGCCGCAAGGTCCGCCGCCGAGAGCTTGTAGCGCGGCATGATCGTCGCCAATCGCTGCCCGGCAGGATCGACCCCGGTCCGCAGCACAGTCCCCAGCGTGGTCAACGTATAGCCCGGGCGCATGTGCGGCTGGTGCAGCCGGGTTGTGAAGCGCTGTGGCTGGATTTGATGGAAGAATTGCGGGAACAACCGCAGTCGATCGAGCTTCCGAGGAGCAAACAGCAACGGCCCGCTGATCGGCGGCACGTAATAGCCGCCTTCGCTCGATCCCAGACCACTCGGCCGATGGCAGGAAACACACGCCGCCTGCGCGCCGGACAAGGGAACATCGCCCTGTGACAGCGCCTGCACCGGCACCCCAGTGGTGCCGATCCCCGTCCGGTACAGACGCTCTCCGAGCACCACTTTGGAATCCGTGCCGCTGCCAGCCCAACTTAGCGACGCGCAGCTCGCCCACAATAGGACAAAACAGATGCTCGTCAGTCGCAGACGCATGGTCGTTTTTCGATATGGCATCTTCAGTTCGATTTTGTTTGGCGTTGTGGGAAGGGCGTTCAGCGACCCGGGACCGCGCCGGTCAGCAGCGGGGCGCACCGGCCACCCTTTGTCGCGCCGTTGCGCTCAGTGGGAAGGCCCACCAGGCCCGTCTACTGCGCTTCTGCGACAGCCGTTTTGATCAGCGCCATCAACTGGCGTGTGGTCGTCAGTCCGTTGATCCGCTGCCAGGGTTGGCCTTTGCCGCCATGGATGAACGTCAGCGGTTTATGCATCATCTTATCATTGGAAGGATCAGATGCGTTAAATGCCGCCTCGGTCTGCTTGATCTGCGCCTCGCTACCGGTCAGGAGGTGCCAATTCGACGGTGGCCTAACGCCAAAATGGCGCGAATAGGCCAGCAGCCGTTTGGGCGAGTCATGGCCGGGGTCTATCGAGATGGTATAGAACCCGATGTCGATGTGCGTCTTGGCCAGCTTCGGTGCGATGGAGACGAGCTGCGCCGAACGCACACCACAAATAGTCGTGCAAGTCGTAAAGAAGAATTGTACCAGTACCGGCTTGTCTCCGGCCAGCGCCTGAGCCAGCTTCACTTTACGGCCGTGCTGGTCGATCAAGCTGATCGGCGGCACCGTATAGTGGTGTAACGTGCTCACCACCGTCATCGGAGGCGGTATGCTCATGTCCGCACCCGGAGCAGGCGCCGCAGACAAATCCGATATTGCGGCGCTCATGGTCAGTAATGCCGCACCGAGCAACCAACTAGCCCTGCCCATCGTAAGCACTCCTTTGGGATACGCCTAAGCGACTGCGGGGCGGCACAACGCCGCCCCGCCAGCCGGCCATCGGAAGGCTCTTAGTGAACCGACCAGATGGCTTGGTTATGGTGCAAGGGATCGAACTGGTATAGACGCAACCGTTTCGAAGGTTCGTAATTTAACGTGATATACACATCATGCTGGCCGAGCATCTCTCCGTCCGGTTCATCCAAAGTCGGCGACGGCATCTTCTTCGGCCATGTCTTGCCTTCCGGGTCAAACTTTCCTTCCCATATATCCTTGACCTTCTCGATCTCGGCCATGTTCACATTTGGAGGCTGACTTGCTTCCTCCATACGCTGCTCGGCATCTGCGGGTATCGCATCACCCGCGGGTGGGGTGGCTGCAGGGACCAAAATTGGTGCCGGGGTCTCCACCGTCCAGTAGTCCCGCCCAAAGGTGAACCAAGGACCATCGCCTCCCAGCGGGATCGTACTCTGGAAAGTATTTTCCCACCCGCGCATACCACCGAAATCCACCAAGGTATATGCATGAGGGAAGTAATCACCGTTGATCAGATGAACATGCAGATGGAACCCGCGCAGATGCCACTGATTCAATTCCGCATGATGTTGCGTACGTTTGTAACCTTTCACATGACCGTAAATGGTGTTATTCACGTAGAATAGCGTAATGTCAGCGTTTGGATCCGCCTTCACTCCGTCCGGAAGCTGGCTGCGATTCTGCCATTGCGAAAACGCGCGCTCGGCTTCGGCCATCACCGGCGGATTGTAGCCAGTCTGCTGCAATGTCTTGAATGCCATCCACATCCGCTTGGCCGGGGACAAATCTCCGATCATCGCGATTGCCGCTTCCTTCGTGGCTTCGTCCAGCCCCGGGTCGGTACCAAAAACGTCTGTTTCCCACTGCGGTAATGGCTTGCCCATTACCACTTTGCGAGCGTTCTCCATAACCTCGACGCGGCCCGGGTGCCGGCGCCAACCCCACGTATAGTTAAGATTCCAGAACTTCCCAGGCGGTTGGTGGATAACAAACGTCGTCCTGGTACCGTCCGAGATCGGGTAAAACGTCGCATCCATCATCACATAAGGAACCGCCTTGTGGAGCACGTCGGGATCGTCGAAAAACATTTCCATCGGAGAGAAATCATCGTTTCCGCGGTGCAGTGCGTCAACCACATAGGTGACGGTATATGGCACTTCCAGTACAGCGGATGGGTCGATGAATGCCGTATCCGACTCGATATGCTGCCCAAACCAGATCTGGTGCACCGTTACGTTACCGCCGATCACATTACCGTTGGCATCGTAGATCGGTTGTACCTTCTTAACCTCACTGCCGGCCATATAATGCAGCATCGGGATACCACTGTAGACCCTATTCGGAATCGGATTACCTTCCAATATATCAATACCCCGTTGCAGCTCGGCATAGTTGAATTTCGAAGGGTCGTACTGGTATCCCGCGTGCTTGGGGTTGTCACTATTATAGAGTGGTTTGCTATGCCACGATTTGAAAATCGCTTCCAGGTCGTCCGCCGGTGATGTCCCGTTGATAGGTTGCACCACCGGATCAGCGTGAAGATTATAGGGATTGTCTGGGGTCGACGGCAGCGTGTACGGGATTGGTACTCCGTTCGCCGCCTTGACATCCGCATAGACCGTCGGCAACAAATTCGTGGGATTTACCCACGGGTCCGACTCCGGAAAATTGCTGGTCGGCGTGTTGATATAAGTCGACATACCATCCGGGGATGTGGTCATGGTCCACGCGGATGGGGGCGGTAAGGGCTGCGGCAGCCGATCAGTAGGAGGTGGCGGTACTTGCGCAATGGCGAGACCGGCACCAACCGTAAAAAGGGCTGCCAGAGACACCCCGACGAGCTTGCGTTTGCTGAGTACATTCATCACGGTCACCTGCGTACGGGTAGCGGGATGGCAGCGGCTGTTAGCCGATGCGGCTGTTGAACGATAGTCCGGCTTCGTCGAGCTTCCTGGGGCCGGCTCGCCGAATGGGCCCGTTATTGGGCTGCCCGGGCAAGATCGAACTAACCCGCATTACGGCGTCCTCCGTAGCGATCGTCGATGGGAACATGCCCCACACGCCGACCGCGTCGTTTCCATAGTGCACCGTATCCAACCGGGTGTGCGGATCCGGGTGACGGTCGTGGCAATACAGCCGTTTAGCAAGCACCGTGCTCTCATCTTGCGACAACAGGCGCACAAACTTCCAACCGTGTGCCGGTATGCCCATTCGCTTCTCGAACGCACGCAACCGCGCCGGGGTGTCACGCAACGGGTCACTGGTGATTGACACAAAGTGGATGTCTTTCCCGAATTTAGGTCCAAGCCGGCGCGCCACCTCCAGCAATTTCCCTGTGATTGGAAAGTCCGCCTCGTTGTCGATCGCCATGTAGTTGAGTACTACCACCCGACCCTTGACCAGATCGGCGTATAGCCCAACGGCCTTGCCGTCACTGGTCTCTGCGCTAGCCTCGGGGAACTGACTCCGTCCCAACAGCTTGCTGCGATTGGATGAACCACTCCCCGGCGTGTGCGTGATCTTGTCGCCGGCCGCTACCGCATTTGCCGCAGTAACCGTTGCTGCCAATCCCACAGCAGCACCGGAAAGTCCTGCCAGAAATTTCCGCCGCTCGTTCATTTAAACCCCCACATCGTTTAAATTTGTTTATAAATTACGGAAGATGGCGCCACTCAGAACCCAGTGCCGGGCTTGACGATGTCCCAACGGATCATCATCGCGTGATCTTCGTGCACGACGTTGTGGCAGTGCATCACGTACTTACCGAAGAAATCGCGCCACCGACCGAAGAACTTGACTTCGTCGCCGGGCCCGAGCTGCACCACGTCCTTCCTACCCCAGTTGATCGTCCCCGGAGTTACCGGTTTGCCGTTGATTTCGATGATCTGAAACTCTTCGAAGTGGGTGTGGATCGGATGTCCCCACGCGTCACCATCATTGCGCAGCGTCCAGATCTCCGCGGTGCCCTGCTCGATAGCCGCGTCAATCCGGTTCGGGTCCATCAACCTGCCGTTGATCGTGAACAGCCCGTTGGTGTAGTCAAATACGAACTCGCGCTCGCGTTTGACCTCGCTCAAGTCGATCTTCGGACGATCGATCATGTGGTCCGGAATGCGGCTCGGATCGTCCACACGCCCACCAACCACATCGAAGCGCATGATCAGGTTGGTCGGATCGAGATACCTGCCAGTAGCACCAGCGCCGTCGTCTCGCTCTTCCAAACGGTTCGTCAGGTAGATCTGGTCGCCGTCCTTGTACTTCGAGAAGTCGACGATGATGTCGTAACGGTTGGCCGGCCAGACATCAAAGTAGTCCTTCATTTCGATCGGGTGCGGCATTAGGTTGCCGTCGTTCGAGATCACGTACACCGTCTCCGGGGTCTTGCCGTCCTTGGTGAATGCCAACGAATAGAAACGTGACGGACCACCGTTCAGCAGACGCAGACGATACTTGCGTCGCTCGACCTGAAAATACGGCTGGATGATGCGGTTGACGGTGAACCGGTCACCGATCATGCCGTTGACCGTGTAGAACGGGTTCGGCCCGTAACCACCGTGCCCGGACGAACTCGACGTCATTGGATGCGAGCCGACGAAATCCCACACCACTTGGGCGTTCTGATCGAACTGCACGTCGTGCAGAATCAAGGGGACGTCGTACTTCCCACTGGGCAGCCGGAACGCCCCCGGGTTTTTATCGTTCTCGTTGTTGGAATCCCGATCGTCAAACGCCAGGAAAAACCCCGAGAATCCAGCGTAGACATTGGTCGCGGTGAAGTCGAGACGGTGGTCGTGATACCACAGCGTGCTCATGACCTCGTTCGGGTCGAAGCCGGCAGGAAAACTCGGATAGTGATGGTCCCAGAACTCGCCTGGATCCGCGAAATCAGCCGGGAAACCATCACTCTCGGACGCTTGGTGCCCGTTGTGGGTATGGATCGAGAACGAGGGCAGCGCCCAAGTAACCTTGCCCATGCCAACCGGCGGCAGCCGGTTGAGCCGACGCACGAACAACGGCTCCCCATAATTGGTAATGAACGTCTGTCCGGGTGTCATGCCGTCGAAGCCGTATGACCATGAACCCTGGTTGTAAGGCGGATCCACGTGGTAAGACCACAGGACCTCCTGGAGCGTCTGAATATAAAACTTCTTCGGTTCAAACTCAGCGTAGCGCTGATGAGCCGCAGGGTCCGGCGGCGGGTCCAGCGCGCTCAGCGGCACCGGCTTCGCGTTCGGCATTCTGAATAACGGCGTGGTGAACGGTCTCACCGGCGGGCTCGGGTTATCAACCCACGATGGTGTGTAACCATCCGGAAACACCAAGCCACTCTGCGGCACCATCTGACCCGCAGCCGACTTGGTCAGGAGGCTCGCACCTGCGGCAGCACCCAGTTTCAATGTATCGCGTCTGGTAACCATATTTTTAAACCCCCGTGATAACAATCGCTAGTAGTTCTGCCGTACTCGCAGGCCCCGCGAGGCTCGGCGAGGGAAAAACGCCAAAAAAATCCTGATGCGTTAGCGGCACAACAAGTGTGGGCTTGATGTGCCGCCAAAATTGGTAGGCTCTCGATCTCGGCTCACTTGTACAACAGCCATCAAGGCGCAGCCGCCAAGGCTATCACCCAAAGATCCGCTCACCCGTGCTGCGATCGCGCGTAGCGTTCGGCCAACCGTCTTCCATACATCGTTCGGTTAAGGAGAATGTCCCGTATAGAGACACGAAAAAATAGTCAGGCACCAGAGGGAAACAATCGCGACGAATCGCCCAATCCGCACGTGCAGTTTAGTCACAGCAAAATTGGCATTTCGTCAGACACGTCCCCTACTGCACACGATAAATTTATGTGCCTAACAGACTCTATATAATTTTTTTAAGAATCCTGACTCGGCCCAGCCTTGACCTGCATACCCCACGTGGGATCTACCGATGCGCCGTAAGACTTATACTATCACGACACTAGGATAGTAAGGCAATACCTAACACGCCCTACTTGGTGTCGCAGTGCAATGCACCTGTCGGGTGCAGACACAAGTCAGACAACTTCATAAAATGGGCAAACACCACATCGATTTAATTTTCTCGTGTAAATGGCTTCATTCATGTCATCAACTGTACGACACGAATCATCCCCGTATAGTTAACACAGCAGTCAGACGAAAGAGATACGCATTTTATTCCGCTCGCTATCCAAGCAGACATAGGCCATAACATGTTCAAGGGTCAATTCCACGTGACGCGCTTCAGTTTGAAAGTTTGATAACTGACAAATCGCTGCGCGATGCGGTCCGGTCCTATGTCGAGTTTTACACCCGAGTGAGACTGTCCTCGTCTCGGGGATATCGGTCACCAATGGAGTTTGAACAGGCGTGCAGCTAACCAGGGGGTGTCCACTTTTGCGAAGGAACTCTCGAATCGAGATTGAGCGAACGGCCCACCCGCGTGCGTACTTGAGCGCCACGCGGGCAGACCCCCGCGCTGCAATACAGCTTCTCCTGGCACCAGCTCTCCGCCATCGCCGGAGTGATCTTCTGGCAGTTTTATTTTCGGTTGTATCCGGGCACCATCAAGGGCCCGCAGATCGTCGAGTTTCTCAAGGCGCTGACCCGCCAGATCCCGGGACCGTTGCTCATCGTCTGGCATGGCCTGAAAACGCACAAAAGCAAAGTCGTCCGCCACTATGTAGAGCGCGAGGATATCGACATTCAGCTGGAGTTACTGCCGGCCTACGCGCCCGAGCTTAATCCGGTGGAATTTCCCCGATCATCTGACTCGGTCTTTCTATTTCCAAACAATCCATGCGGCACCGCGTACGACAGCAATCAATATGATAAACACCCCCCACCATGGAAGCCACCTAACTCCGCGTGGAAAAGAGAAACCGCTAAATATTAGTTTGATGATGTGCAATAAGGTGATTTTTCCCCACCAATAGTACGATGCTACGACTAATATGCCGCAGTAGAAAAAGAAGCTTGAGACGGCCATTGGCTGTTGCGCCACTGGAACTTGACCCGCCCACCAATATAGGACCCATCCGATTAGGAGGAGTACTGTCGTTATCAAGACGTCCAGGACACGCTTCATTAGTGTCTCCCAGGCGGGCATCCCCAAGTTTCATACTTTACTGACGTTAGTCTGGAGGAGCCAAAAAGTATTGCCCAGCTCCAGCGGCAGCCTACCGTCAACGGTCCGCCACTTCACCGTCCGATCCTCCTGCGTGCACCCCGAATTCCGCGCACATCGTCTGAGAACCTGTTTGCGTCTTCTCCCTTCTTCCCTCCCCAACCTCCCGGCAGGCTGCGATCCTGCCGTGGCTCGCGGCACAGCGTCTTACATTTATCTCGACCGGATTTCCCAGCCGGCACCCGCACCCGACGCCCTGCTCCCCCTGCGCGCGCGCTCGCCCCGGTCCGGCGGGACCCCTGTACGGATCCCGCAGGAAAGATACATATCATTGATAATTATAGCGATCGAAGGCTCGTTATCATGTTTCACCGCGCCCGGACGATATCATCGTTTGGCACTCGGGTGACCCCGACCGGCCCAGCCCGCACCGACCGGTCCCGGGGTTGCGCACGATCAAGAAGCACGACGACCTGTAGTGGGGGACTCGCCATGAAACGCATGTTCGTGCTTGCCGGCACCCTGGCGGTGCTAAGCGCCAGCGTCGTCGGCGCAAGCGTCTGGACCGGCCGCCAGGCCGAGGACCGCATTGAGCAGCTCGTCGCCTCCGGCAACCAGGCCGGGCAGATCTACGCGGTCCACCTGCAATCTTACCGCCGCGGCTGGTTCAGCTCCGATGCCGTGACGGACGTCGAGATCAAACGCGCTTGGTTGCAGAGCCTCTCTCCCGATCGCCCGGTGGCGCACTCGGTCCACATTGTGTTCGCCGAGCACGTCCGCCACGGACCCCTGCTGTTCGGCCCCCATCGCGTACAGGTGGGCGCCGCGCACATCGGCACGCGCCTCGTGCGCATCAGTGGACCGATGGGTTCTCTGCCAGTGGACCGCTTCCACTACCGCGCCGATAGCCTGCTCGCGTTCGACGGCACGCTGCACAGCCGCCTAACGGTAGACCCCGTCGACGTCGCGCTGCACGGCGGCGCCCGGCTGCACTGGGACGGCCTCTACGCCCGCATGACCACTTCGCCTGACCGGCACATTGTCGCGACCATGCACGCCGGGCCGGTACAAATCCGGGGCCCCAAGGGATACTTCACACTCGCGGGCATGGACTTCACGGCCGACCTGCGCCAAGACCTGCCGGGGGTCTATTACGGCTCCGAAGCGATATCCTTCCACGGCCTCGAGGGCGGGGCGAACGGCGCGCCGCGCGCCGCGGTGCAGCATGTCGTGATCAAGGGGATCAGCGCGCTGGAACCAGGACACGAGCTTCGCAGTCGGGCAGACTTCGACATCAGCGGCATCGAGATCCCGCAGATCGACGTGCAGGAGGTGCATCTGGGGGTCGACGTGGACCGCCTGCCGGAACAGCCCTTCCTGTCCGTGCGCAAGCGGATGATGGCCATTAACGGGCAAAATCTGACGCTACAGCATCGCGCGCGTGCGATGTTGCATCTCTGGACCAACGTCCTCCCAGCTCTACTCGCGGACTCTCCGACTGTGACCCTGCGTGACGTGCATGTCGTGACGCGCGCCGGCGTGGTGAAGGCCGACGCGACAGTGCATTACGACGCCTCGGTCAAGCCGGTGCCCGGTGGCCCGCCCTTCAATATCCAGGCGCTCGCAGTCCAGGCGCACCTGCGTATCCCAGTCGTGCTGCTCCACCGACTGGTATTTACAGGCATGTGCCGCGCGCTACAAGCGGCGCACGCGCACAACCCGGAGCCCGACGCCGCGCAGCTCAGCGCCGCGGCGGAGGCAGCCGCCCACAGGAAAATTGGAAGCTTGATCAACGAGCACATGCTGGTGCGCGACGGGGATCTCTACCACGCGAACCTGATCGGACCGTAGCGGAGCTGGCTGAGCAGTTCGATGTGCATCCCAACCAGATCCAGGATTGGAAGAAGCGTTTGGCGGAAGGGGCTGGCGAAGTGTTTGCCCGCAGCGTCCAAAGTGGCGGCAAGGCCGATGAGACCGTCCAGGCGCTGCACGCCAAGATCGGGCGGTTGACGATGGAAAACGATTTTTCCTATGGCCCCGTTCTGTCAAGGGGGTCAACGTCATTCCTCACGGTCAGCCGTGCTTTGGATTGTTTTATGGTCAACGCGTCCCACCGTATCCGTAACGCGGCGAACAGGCTCTGTATCGACGATGGATCAAGCTCCTATTCGCGCATTGGTTAGCGGCATTTCATCTTCCGTCTCGGGGCAGCCTCGCTCTTATCTCGGGGATCACTGAAATTGTGCCCACAAAAAAATCTCGAGGATTCCCCTCATTCGCGCCTGCTCACCGCGTTACCGATACGCAGAGACCCGCACGGAAAAAGGTATTAGGCAATAACGACTTGTCTCCCGATGTCCCAGATGAAGCCGCAGAGCTCGCGGGCGATGGCCGCGCACACCTTGTTGTGATGGAGACCCCGCGCACGCAGCCTGCGAAAGCGGTGACACAGCCGCACCTGGGCCTTCCAAGCGGTCTCGACGCGCTGGCGGGGTTGACCCTGAAGCCGCGGCTGCAGGGACTCCCCGACACGCGGGGTGAAGCGGTAGTTCCAGGCGGCCTCGATCAGGATGCGCCGTACATGACCGTTTCCGGTCTTCGTGAGCGCGCCCTGCTGGCGCGTACCACCGCTCGAGTGCTCCCCGGGCACGAGCCCGAGATAGCCCATGAGGTCCCGCGGATGCGGGAAGCGGTGCAGATCCCCGAGTTCGGCGACGATCGTGATGCCCGAAAGAAACTCGATACCGCGCAACGTCATGAGGGCCTGGACGAGCGGCAGAAACCGCCAGGTCGCCGCCTGTTCACGCAGGGCCCCATCGAGCCGTGCCACCCGTTCGGTGCTAAAGCGCACGTCCAGACGGTATTCCGTGAAGGCAATGTGGTGTGCGGGGTCTTCGAATTGCAGGGTGGAAAGAAAGCGCTCGTGCGCCGGTCCCCAGCGCCGACCCATGTACGAACGCCCCTGGCGCAGGAGAAACGCCCGCAGCCGCTGGCGTGCTCGGCGCAAGTCGTTCATCGCGTCCTCGCGGGTGCGCACGAGATCGCGCAGCGCCTCGTCCTGGGGTTCCGGCACGGTGATTGCGGTGAGTTCACCTGCGCGGTGCAAGCGTGCGAGCAGCAGCGCATCGCGCCGGTCGGTCTTGATGCGATCGGCGGGGTGACGCGCCACCCGGGAAGGGGCGATCACCTCCGTCGCATAGCCTCGTGCGCGCAAGGCGCGCACGAGGCCGTAACCCAGAGGTCCGGCTTCATGGACCACGCTCAGCTCCCCGGGCTGACCGAGCTTCGCCAATGCCTTGGTCAGCGCGATTACGCTGTAGGGCGTAGCGCCCAGAAACCGCGGCTCTTCGCGCGAATCGGCTTGTGCATACGCAATGGCAATGGACTCCTTGTGCACATCCAATCCGACATAGAATCTGATACGCTCATTCATAGCCTGCCTCCTCATCGTCTGGCAAAGGCTTCGTCCTTTGCGTGTGGCTCTGGCCTGCTGCCTTAAGCATCCAATCCACGATACTGCAGGCAGGCCGCCCACCCAAGGGGCCATGATGTCTTAGAACGAGGGCTCACAAGGATACACGGGCCCAGAGGCAAGAAATGGTAGATCAGGATGATCTGCTGCCGGTTGTGCGCCAGTGTCAGTTGCTCAATGTGCCCCGTTCGACCTTCTACTACGCCCGCCAGGGCGTGTCGGAGTCGGATCTGGCCTTGATGCGGTTGATCGACGAAGGCCATCTCAAGCACCCGTACTACGGGTCACGGCGGATGCCGGACTGGTTGGCTGACCACGGGCATCGGGTCAATCGCAAGCGGGTGCAGCGTCTGATGCGCCAGATGGGGCTGGCGGCACTGTACCCGAAGCGCAACCTGAGCCGGCGCAACCAGGCCCATCGGGTGTACCCGTACCTCTTGCGAGGGCTGTCCGTAGTGCG